>DRMV01000039.1 GCA_011322445.1 Chloroflexota bacterium
CGGCTCAAACGAGCCGGTGCTCGATGGACGCCATACGGGGCTGAAATGACCGCCAAAGCGCGAGCAGCCTGGTTGAGCGATGCTTGGTCTCCCACCACCGGCTGGCCCCTTGCTGCCTGATTCTACAACTTATGAGTGCTCCCCTCCCATTGTACATCAAACACCGCGCGGGCATCCGATGGTAAAATAGCCCCAACCCACCTTATTTGCAGGGGAGCCTCATGGACAAAAAACTGACCGTCGTGATTCCCATGGCCGGGCTGGGTACCCGCCTGCGCCCCCACACGTGGAGCAAGCCCAAGCCGCTGGTCAGCGTGGCCGGGAAAGCCGTGTTGGGGCACGTCTTAGACATGTTCGCCGACCTGCCGCCCGAAGAACTGGAACTCGTTTTCATCGTAGGCTACCTCGGCGAACAGGTCACCGCCTACCTGGCCGAACACTACCCCCACCTGAAAGCCCATTTCGTAGAGCAAAAAGAACGCAAAGGGCAATCGCACGCGCTGGCTTTGGCCAGCGACCATCTGGAAGGCCCCGTGCTGATGATCTTCGTCGACACCATCATGGAAGCCAACTTCGGCTTCTTGCGCAACCCGCCCGACGAAGCCATCGCCTGGGTCAAGCCGGTGGAAAACCCGCGCCGCTTCGGCGTGGTGGTGCCCGACGAAAACGGCTATGTGCAGCGCCTGATCGAAAAGCCCGACGACGACCGCTATAACCTGGCGGTGGTGGGATGTTACTACTTCCCCGAGGGGCGCGACCTGGCCGCCGCGGTCAACGAACAAATCGCCAACGACATCCAGACCAAAGGCGAATACTACCTTGCCGACGCCATCAACATCATGCTGCAAAAGGGGCTGAAAATGCGCACCATCGAGGTCGGCACCTGGCTGGATGCAGGCACGCCCGACGCCCTCCTTGCCACCAACCGCTACCTGCTGGAATCGGGGCGTGACAACAGCGCCGAAGCCCTGCGCCCGGGCATCACCATTGTGCCGCCGGTTTACATCCACCCCGACGCCAAAGTCGAGGCCTCGGTGGTGGGGCCTTATGTTTCCATTGGCAAGGGAAGCCATGTTTCTCGCGCCATTCTCAAAGACGTCATTCTCGACGACGGCGCACAGGTAAGCCGCGCCTCGCTGGAAAAATCGCTCATCGGGCGTCACGCCCACGTGGAAGGTCGCCCCCTGCACCTCAACATCGGCGACCACACACAAATTACGCTATGAACCCCTCGTCCGCTCCCACCGCCACCGTCTGGTGCCGCTCCGAACGCCACTACGCCGAGCGGCCAGTGGCGTTTCTGTGGGAAGGCCAGCGGCGGCGTGTGGTGCGCGTCGTCGCCCAATGGCGGGAACCCGCGGGACCGGCTTTCCACGCCCTGGCTGACGATAACTGGCTATACGAATTACACTACGACGAAGCCCATCAGACCTGGACCATCACCCCTCGACTCGCCAACGCTCCAACAACCTGAACGCCCAATTTTTCCATCCATCCCCCAGGAGGACCTTCGATGATCATTGGCATTCCCAAGGAAATCAAAGACAACGAATACCGGGTCGCCATGACGCCCGGCGGCGTGCACATGCTGCGCGAGGCCGGCCACACCGTGCTGGTGGAAACCAACGCCGGCGCGGGCAGCGGCTTCTCCGACGAAGAGTATGCCCGCGCGGGTGCCAAAATTCTGCCCACCGCCGCGGAGGTGTGGGGGCAGGCCGAAATGATTATGAAAGTCAAAGAGCCTCGCCCGCAGGAATATGGCTTCCTGCGCCCCGGGCTGCTGCTCTTCACCTACCTGCACCTGGCGGCCGAGGAAGAACTGACCCGGGAATTGCTGAAACGCGAGGTCATCGGCGTGGCCTACGAAACCGTGGAACTGGACGACGGCCGCCTGCCCCTGTTGACCCCAATGAGCGAAGTTGCAGGGCGCATGGCCGTGCAGGTGGGTGCCCACTACCTGGAAAAGGCCCACGGCGGGCGCGGCAAACTGCTGGGCGGCGTGCCCGGCGTGCGCCCTGCCGACGTGGTGGTGATCGGCGGCGGCACCGTCGGCACCAACGCGGCTAAAATGGCGCTGGGCATGGGCGCTCACGTCACCATCATCGAGAAGAACATCGACCGCCTGCGCTACCTGGAAGACGTCTTGCACGGCAAACTGACCACTTTAGCCTCTAACCCCCTCAACGTCGCCCACGCCGTCAGCGTCGCCGATCTGGTCATCGGGGCGGTCCTCATCCACGGCGCCCGCGCCCCCCGCATCGTGACGCGCGAGATGGTTTCCAGCATGAAGCCGGGCAGCGTGATTGTCGACGTCGCCATCGACCAGGGCGGCTGCGTGGAGACTTCCCACCCCACTACCCACAGCAACCCCACTTATCTGGTGGACGGCGTGGTGCACTACGGCGTAACCAACATGCCTGGCGCGGTGCCGCGCACTTCCACCTACGCGCTTTCCAACGCCACCCTGCCCTACGCCCTGCTGCTGGCCAACCTGGGCCTTGAAGAAGCCGTCCGCCGCAACCGGGCGCTGGCCCGCGGCGTCAACACCTATCAGGGCAAACTCACCTACGCTGCCGTCGCCGAAACTTTCGGGATGGACTATACCCCCCTGGAGCAGTTAGTGGCATGAACGGCGAGTTTTCCCCGAAAACCTCCCGCCGGGTCGCCGGGTTGAAACCTTCTGGCCTGCGCAAGTTTTTCGACATTATCGCTGAAATGCCCGAAGTGGTCTCGTTGGGCATTGGCGAGCCCGATTTCGACACGCCGGAAGTCATCCGGCAGGCAGGCATTCGCGCCCTGCAAGATGGCTATACGCATTACACCAGCAACGCGGGCATCAGCACCCTGCGGCAGCGGCTGGCCGGGCACCTGGAACGCCGCTACGGCGTGCGTTACGACCCCAACCGGGAAATCGTGTTCACCGTCGGGGTTTCCGAGGCGCTCTACCTGGCGATGACCGCCCTGCTCGACCCCGGCGATGAAGTGCTGGTGCCGACGCCGTGCTTCGTTTCCTATCAGCCGGAAGTGGTGCTCGCGGGCGGCGTAGCCGTGGAAGTGCCGCTGCGCGCGGAAGACAACTTCCAGCCCAATGTAGAAATTCTGGAACGCCACATCACCCCCCGCACCAAAGCCATCCTCATCAACTATCCTCACAATCCCACCGGCGCAGCAGCCGACCGAGAGGCCATGCAAGCCCTGGCGCGCTTCGCCGCCGAACACGACCTCATCGTGATTTCCGATGAAATCTACGACCGGCTGGTGTACGGCGTCGAGCATGTCTGCTTTCCGGCGCTGGAAGGCGCGTGGGAGCGCACGATTTTGCTGGGCGGCTTTTCCAAAGACTACGCCATGACCGGCTGGCGCTTAGGTTATGCCGCCGCGCCCGCGGCGCTGCTTCAGCCCATGCTGCGGGTGCATCAATACACCGTAATGACCGCGCCCACCCCGGCCCAGGTTGCCGCCATCACCGCATTGGAAAAGGCCGACGAAGCCGTCGAGGCCATGCGGCAGGCTTACGACCGCCGCCGCCGCCTGATCGTGGACGGGCTGCGCAGCATCGGCTTCCCCACCGTGGAGCCGCACGGGGCATTCTACGCCTTCCCCGACGTGCGCGGCACCGGCATCGACGACGACAGTTTCGCCTGGCGGCTGCTGGAAGAGGAAAAGGTCGCGGTGGTGCCCGGCTCGGCCTTTGGCGAGGCCGGGGCGGGGTTCATCCGCTGCTCTTACGCTACATCCGAGGCCAATATTGAGGAAGCCCTCACCCGCATTGCCCGCTTCGTGCAGCGGGTGCGAGAGGTGTGAGCAAACCCTGCTACCTGCCCTACAAAAAACGGCCTGACAGGAAAACCCGCCAGGCCGTTGTGGTTTTAGGAACGGCGGTTATACCCAACCGCGCAGTTTCATCGCCTCGGCCACGCGCGCCACGGCCACCATATAGGCCGCCAGGCGGTTGTGCACGCCTTCTTTCTGCGCCATCTCGTGCACTGCATGGAAGGCCGCGGTCATCTTCCTGTCCAACCGCTCGTGCACGGTTTCCAGATCCCAGTAATAATCGTAGGCGTTTTGCACCATTTCAAAGTAGGAAACCGTCACGCCGCCGGCATTGCACAGGAAGTCGGGGATGACAAAAGCGCCCTTCTCGTGCAAAATGCGGTCGGCTTCCGGCGTGGTGGGGCCGTTGGCCAGTTCCACGATGACCTTGGCTTTGAGGCGGTCGGCGTTGGCGTCGGTGATCTGGTCTTCCAGCGCCGCGGGCACCAGCACCGGCACGTCCAGTTCCAGCAACTCTTCGTTGGTAATGTTGTCCGCGCCGGGGAAGTTGATGACCGAGCCGGTTTCCTTCTTGTGCGCCATCACGGCTTTGTAATCCAGCCCCTTGGGGTTGTAAATACCGCCCTTGGAGTCGGAAACGGCCACCACTTTGAGGTTGAACATCTCGGTGCCAAGCACGTGGGCGAAGTAACCGGCATTCCCATAGCCCTGGATGGCCGTCGCCGCGCCGTTCAAATCGAGGCCAAGCACCTTGGCAGCCTCGCGCAGCGTGTACATACCGCCGCGGGCGGTAGCATCGCCACGGCCCTGCGAACCACCCAACGGAATGGGCTTACCCGTAATCATGCCGAACTCGTTGTAGCCCTGCATGACCGAGAATTCGTCCATCATCCAGGCCATGATCTGCGGGGTGGTGTAGACGTCGGGCGCGGGAACATCCTTTTCCAGGCCGATGAGCGCCGTGCCGATGGCGCGGATGTAAGCCCGCGAAAGCCGCTCCAGTTCGGCAGTCGAGAGTTTGTGGGGGTCGCAGATCACACCACCTTTCGCACCGCCCAGCGGAATATCGACCACCGCGGTTTTCCACGTCATCCACGCGGCCAGGGCGCGCACGGTGTCGATGGTTTCCTCAGGATGAAAACGAATGCCGCCTTTCGTCGGGCCTCGGGAGTTGTTGTATTGCACCCGGAAGCCGTGAAAAACCTTGAACGAGCCGTCGTCCATGCGGACGGGGAAGGTGACGTGGATCTCCCGCATCGGCCAACGCAGCATTTCATGCGTGGCCTCATCCAAACCCAGCCGTTCAGCGGCCTCATCCAATTGCGCTTGGGCAATCTTAAACGGGTTGTGCTTTGACATGGTTTCCTCCTTACGAGTCAAGCGAGTCAAACGGACAAAGGTGTGAAAAACAAACGCCGCTTGCACAAGCAAGCGGCGTCACAACCTAAATCCAGCCCCGCAATTCCATGGCCTTGACCACCCGGCCAATGGCCACCATGTAAGCCGCGTCGCGGGTGTACACCTCCTCATCCAGCGCCATTTGGAGGACACCGTTGAAGGCCTGGCTCATCTTTTTGTCCAGGCGCTCCAGCACTTCCTCCCGTGTCCAGTAAAAGTTCATGTCGTTTTGCACGCTTTCGAAGTAAGACACGGTCACACCGCCGGAATTGCAGAGGAAATCGGGGATGACGAAGATATCGCGTTCCTGCAGCACGGCATCGGCCTCAGGTGTGGTGGGGCCGTTCGCGCCTTCTGCCAGGATCTTGACCTTGTCGCTAATCAAGTTCACCGTTTCGCCGGTAATCTGGCCTTCCAGGGCCGCAGGGATGAGGACGTCCACATCCTTGGCCAGCCAGGCCATCTCGTCTTCCACCACATAGCCCGCTTCTTGGGCCTTTTTCTTGTCAATCGTGCCGTATTGGTCGGTAATGCTCTTGAGGAAATGGGGGTCAATGCCGCCGGGGTGGCTGAGGGTGTAAGGCTTTTTGTCTTCGCGGTCCCAGTAAGAAACGCAGGCAACCTTACCGCCCAGGATTTCAATAAAGCCAATGGCCGCATTCTGAGCCACATTCCCGAAGCCCTGAATGGCCGCCGTGCTCTTGGAAGGATCCATACCGAGGTGCTTCATGGCTTCCCGAATATGGTACACCACGCCGAAGCCGGTGGCTTCAGCGCGCCCCAGCGAACCGCCACCGCCCACCGGCTTGCCTGTAATCACGCCCGGCGTGTATTCGCCCACGAGTTTGGAATACTCGTCCATCATCCAGCCCATCATCTGGGGGTTGGTGCCGACATCGGGGGCGGGCACGTCGATGCGGGGGCCAATATTGCGCCAGATCTGGTCAATCCAGCCCCGGCAAAGGCGTTCCAGTTCGCCACGGGAAAGCGTGGCCGGGTCCACCGCCACACCGCCCTTTGCCCCGCCCAAGGGAATATCGGCCACGGCGGTTTTCCACGTCATCCACATGGAAAGCGCCCGCACGGTGTCGATTGTTTCCTTGGGGTGAAAGCGGATGCCACCTTTTGCCGGGCCGCGGGCGTCGTTGTGCTGCACCCGGTAGCCCAAAAATGTCCTGATGTGGCCGTTATCCAACCGCACGGGAATCTGGAAATGGAATTCCCGCATGGGCTGACGCAGCATCTGAGCCACATCTTCGTTCAACCCCAAGAGATCGGCCACATGGTCGAATTGCTCTTGAGCCATCTTGAAAGCGTTCACCGATTCAGTCATGACAAAAGTCGCTCCATTCTGAAAAAGATAAACGGGCACCCATCGGGATGGTGCCCGCTCTTGCTCACTTATGGGGAAAAGGCGCGCCAACGAGGTGTCTTCATCACCATAGATGCCTTGAACGTGGAGGTTATGCTCTCGCCTACGGTTTAAGATTACCCCAAACTTCAACCTTCGTCAAGAAGGTTACGGCGTTCTTGCAAATTTCTCATCAACACTTGCCGCACCACCTGCGGATTGGCCTGCCCCCGCGCCAACCGCATGACCTGCCCAAAGAGGAAGTTTGCCACGCCTTCTTTGCCGTTGAGGTAGGTTTGCAGTTCGGCCGGGTGCTCAGCAAGCACCTGCTCAACCCAGGTCTGGATGGCCGCTTCGTCGGAAACCTGCCGCAGCCCTCGCGCGGCAATGATGGCTTCCGCACTTTGACCGCTCTGGAACATCTCGGCCAGCACGCTCTTTGCCGTGTTGTTGTTGATTTCGCCCGCGGCAATGCGCTGCAAAAGGTCGGCCAGCGCCTGGGGAGGCACTTTGACCGCCTCAATGCCCACCCCCGCCTGGTTCATCAACCCAAAGAGTTCGCCAGTGACCCAATTGGCAACGGTTTGCGGGGAAACCCGCTCGCCCGCGGCGCGCACGGCTTCCTCAAAGTAATCGGCTACCGCGCGCTCCGCGGTAAGCACATCCGCACTGTAAGCGTTCAAGCCATAGGCTTCCTGGAAACGATGGTAGCGGGCGTGGGGCAGTTCGGGCAATTCCGCGCGGAGAGCGTCCACCCATTCCGGCGCGACTTCCAGAGGGGGCAGGTCGGGTTCCGGGAAGTAGCGGTAATCGTGGGCTTCCTCTTTACTGCGCTGGGGCACGGTCACGCCGCGGGCTTCATCCCATCCCATCGTCTGCTGCACCACCGGCTCACCGCGCTTCAGCAGTTCGCTCTGCCGGGCAATTTCTTGCGTGACAGCCTGTTCCAACACCCGAAAACTGTTCAGGTTTTTGATTTCGGTGCGGGTGTTGAGCACGTCGGTGCCCTTCCAGCGCACCGAAACGTTGGCCTCGAAGCGAATGACGCCTTTTTCCATGTCGCCGCTGTTGACGCCCAGGTAACGCAGCACCTGCCGCAGCGCCATGGCGTAGGCTTTGGCTTCTTCCACCGAGCGCATATCCGGCTCAGAGACGATTTCCAGCAACGGCACGCCGGCACGGTTGAGGTCCACCAGCGAGCATTCTTCGCCGCCCTCGGTGCGGACGTGGGTTAGTTTGCCGGTGTCTTCTTCCAGATGCACCCGTCGGACGCGAATTTGCCGCTCGCCCGCAGAGGTGCGAATGGTGAGCATGCCGTGTTCGGCCAGTGGGAGTTCGTATTGCGAAATCTGATAACCTTTGGGCAGGTCGGGATAGAAGTAATTTTTGCGCGCAAAAACGCTCACCGTGTTGATGGTGCAACCCAACGCCAAAGCCACCTTGACACCTTTGGCCACAGCCTCTTTGTTAACCACCGGCAGCGCCCCGGGCATAGCCGCGCACACCGGGCAAACTGCCGTGTTCGGTTCGGCAGTGGTGGCATCGACCACCGGGCAGGCACAAAACATTTTCGAGCGGGTATTCAGTTCAGCATGGACTTCCAGGCCAATGACAGGTTCGATTTCCATAAAGTTGCCTCATTGCAAAATATCAATGTGCGGGGGCGTAGACCGCCAAATTATCAAAGCGCACATCGGTGCCACCGTTATCATAGGTACCAACAGCAAGGGCAATATCTCCGTGGGTGTAGGCCGCATCGCGCACCGCGCCAATCAACTTGCCGTTGACGTACAAGGCCAGCATATCGCCCACGCATTCTGCCCGCAAGTGATTGGTCACATTGCCCTCGCGAATGGCATCGCTGAAAAGCCACTCGCCATCGCCCAGCAACATTTTCTCGTCATCAGGCTCCCAGCGGAAGATCTGGTAATAGCCATCGGCGCCAATGGCAAACTGGTAAGCGTGGTCCTTATCCTGGTAACGGCAGAGCACACCAAAATCACTGGTATCGTCACCACTCACTTTGGTCATATCAACCTCAATGATGACGTCCTGGAAATCCTCGCCGGCATACGCCCAGGTTTCCCAATTGGGGGCCTTGACGTCAATGCGGTATTTGCCGTTGTGGTAGCCCACCTCGGAATCCTTGGAAGAGGAAATCGGCCAACCACTGTCGGGGTCGCTGAAATCGTCTTGCAGCAGCACCTCACCGGTCGGCCAGGGCGTTACCACCACAGGCAACGGTGCGGGGGTCGGCGTTTCTTCAATTTCAACCGCCACCTCACCCCGCAAGGCTGCCGCGATGAGCGGTTTGGCAAGGTTAATCGGACGCAGGGCATTGATAAAGCCGCCCGTGGGCACGCAATCGTCGTTCTCGTCGATCACGCCATCGCCGTTAGTATCGGCCAAATAACGGCAGTCCACCACCTCGCTATCCTCCGAACCCGAGCCTAACTGGGTAGGGATAGCCACCAATTCGCCCGCGGCGTTGACCGCCATGCCCCCACTGTTGCCACCAGCAATAGCCGCTGAAGTCTTGATGAATGCGCGCCGCCCATAAGGCTTTTCCGCCGTAAAGCCACTCACCTCGCCGCGGGTGAGGGTAATGGTGTTCCCGCCAATGCCGGGGTACCCCAAAATCACGATAGGCTCACCCAGGTGCAGTTTGGAAGAATCGCCCAGGCGGGCATAAGGCAGGTTGAGGGTGTTAGCATCCACCGGGTTGCCGTCCAGGTCGGTCGTGATGCGCAGCACAGCAAGATCCAGTTTCGGGTCAGCCTGCACCACCCTGGCATAGTATTTGGGCACGGGTGGCTGGTCTTCCGCCTCGGTGATCAGAATTTCCAGCGCGGCGACCGATTCTCCCTTTTCGGGCAAAGCCACATGGGCGTTCGTCAGAATGAAGCCGCGCGGATCCACAATGGTGCCTGAGCCGCTCCACACTGGGCGCAGGTTGCCCCCCTCAGTTTCAACCTCGGCCACAATTTGCACCACCGCACGGTAAGGGATTTTATCGGCCAGCGGCGTAATCGCCGGGGTAAAAGCCGCCACAGGTTGGGCAGGCGTGGCCGTGAAAGGGGTCGAAGTGGCCTGCGGCACAGCAGGCACCGGGGAAGCCGTGCCCGCCTCGGGCGTCAAAGTGGGGATGACCGCCGCCGGCGTGCTCAGCCCACTGCCTCCACTTTCCTCGGTAAGCCAACCAATCACCGCCAGGCCGCCTATTCCTGCAACCGCGCACAGGAACCCGACTACCAGGACGATTCCGCAGCCAATCCATACTTTTTTCATTGCGCCTTCGCTCCCAATGCAAACGGCCACCTGCATGGCCTCCGGCGAATTTCTTCCCTTGATTATACCGCGCCCCCTCCCAGGGCCTGGTGTCTATCCGGGAAATCACTCGGGGCAGGTTCTTACAGCCACTTCACCACAATGTCGCCAATGACGTTCGCGGCTTCATCACCACGGTCGGCCGCGTTGGAAAGGTGGCGGTAGATTTCCCGCAGTTTGAGGATGTTCATGACGTCGTCCAGCGTCTGCGGGGCGGCAAACAGGTGCGCCAGCGCTTCGCGATACACCTTCTCGACCCGATTTTCCAGCGCCTTGGCCCGCACGGCGTGCTCATTGGCTACATTCGGGTGGCTTCCCAGCCGCTCTACACCGCGATAGACCTCGGCAGCCGCGTCGTGCAGCAACGAAACCATGCGGCTGATGTATTGGTTGGGTTTTACCTCGAAAATCTCCATCTCGTCCACCGTGGTGTAGGCGTAATCCAGCATATCGTCAATGGTGAGCGAAAGGGCGAAAATATCCTCGCGGTCAAACGGCGTCACAAAAGTGCGGTTGAGTTCATCAATCAAAATGCGGCGGGCTTCGTCCGCTTCCTTTTCAATCTCGCGCAGGCGGCGCGCGACGGCCTCGGAAGGCTTCTCGACGTACTCCTGCAACACATGAAAGCCTTCCAGTGTCAATTCGGCCTGCTGCATCAGCAGTACCACAAACCGATTTGGCTTCTTACCTCGTCGAAACAAACCCATTATGCATTCCTCCTCAAAGAAAGACTCACGGCAGCGGTCGTTGCCGCCGTAATGCGAGCAGGGTGAGCCACCGCGAGCAACGGCACCCACACCACCTCTTCACCGGAAACCACCAGGGGCCAGCGCGCCCGCAGCCGCGGCGGGATTTTGGCGTTCACCATCAGGTCGGCGATTTTCTGCCGCCGGCCGCCCATACCCAGGGGAGCCAGTGTGTCGCCCGGGCGACGGGGGCGCACCACCAGGGGGAAGGCCAGCGCCGCGGCATCCAGCCATGCCGTCGCGGGCTCGCTGCGGGGGTCCGCCGGGGGAAGGGTAAGGGCCGAGGCCACAAGCGCCCACCCTGCCGCGAGGGGCACCGAGCCGCTAGGCTCCAGGGGGAAAGCCCGCGCCGCCGACAATTGCGGCCAGGCCTCAGCAGGCAACACCGCACCCTTCCGCGCCACCCACAAAGTTTCCGGCTCGACCCACAGGGACAACCCACCAAACCAATCACGCGCACCGCCGCCGGGGCGCGTGGCCGCGCGGCGGGCGGCTTCCACCTCCTCAAAGCCGACTTCCGGCACTTCCAACCGTGCCGCCGCCCAACGCAACCAGCGGCGTTGCAAAGCCAACGGAGCGGCCAAAAACGCCCGACGCCGCCATCCTACAAAGCCCGGGCCTTGCGCCGCCAACACCTCCGTCAAGCGACGGCGGGCTTCCGCAGCCAGGAAATCCTCCTCCGCCGCGGCCACGGCTGCCAGCCGCCCCAAGGCAGCATCCAGCGCCGGGTTTTCCACCCGCAGCCGGGGAAGAATATCCAGGCGCAGGCGGTTACGGAAAAAGTCCCGCTGCCAGTTCGAGGCATCCCACCGCAGGGGCAGCCCGTAACGCCGCGCGTAGGCGATCGTCGCTGCGCGGCGCACGGCCAGCAACGGCCGCGCCAGCGGGATTTCGGCATCCCAGCGGGGGAAACGGCGGCACGGCCGCAGCCCCGCCAACCCCGTCAAACCGCTGCCACGCAAGAGGTGCATCAGCACCGTCTCGCTCTGGTCATCGGCGGTATGCCCCACCGCCACAGCAACAGCATGTTGGTCGCGCGCCACGCTAAACAGGAAGCGATAGCGCGCCTCCCGTGCCGCGGCCTCCACCGGCTGACGCTCGGCCATCGCCTGCGCAGCCACGTCGGCGCGCCTCATCACCCAGGGAACGCCCAATTTCCGGGCCACGGCCTCCACCGCCGCGGCGTCGGCATCGGCGGCTTCCCGCAAGCCGTGGTGCAAATGGGCTGCCGTGACCTTATAGCCCAGGGCATGCAGCGCATGAAGCAGCGCCAGGCTATCGGGGCCACCCGACACCCCCACCACCAGCCGCGCCCCCGCTTCCAGCCCACAGGCCGAGGCCAGGGTATCTCGCACGGCTGTTTGCAGTTCGTCGGGCATGGAGCACCTGCCTGGTTAAAAAACACCCTGCCGCCCTCACCGTGGCTTCCCGTCAGGGCGGCTCAAGACAACATCATGGGCGCACGCTACGCCAACATGTGCAGATTATAACCCAAGTCCCCCTACGGCCACACCACCTCTTCCTTTCCCGCCAGTTTCTCTTGAATTTTGCTCACGATGAGGTCCAGGTGTGGCGGATGTGCGACGTAATCCAAATCGTCAGCAGGCACGGTCAACACGGGGCAAAGGGTAAAGTTTTGCAGCCATTCTTCGTACAGGCGGTTGAGTTGCGCCAGATATTCCGCCGAAATGCCGCGCTCGTAGTCGCGGCCCCGGCGGGCAATGCGCGCTCGCAGGGTGGGCACCGAGGCCCGCAAATACACCACCAGGTCAGGCGGCGGCAGGAACGTCACCAGGGCATCGTACAAACCCCGGTAGGTTTGCCAATCGCGCTCGGCCATGTGCCCTTGCAAATAAAGGTTGCGAGCAAAAATTTCAGCATCTTCGTACACGCTGCGGTCTTGCACCACCGAAGTGGGGTGCAGCATCAAGCGGTGATGAATGCGCAGCCGATGAGAAAGGAAAAACACCTGCGAATGGAAAGCCCAGGCCCGCATGTCGCGATAAAAATCGGGCAAATAAGGGTTTTCGGCTTCCGGCTCGTAAAACGGCGCCCACCCCAATCGCTCGCTCAACAAGTGAACCAGGGTTGACTTACCCACGCCAATGTTTCCGGCCACGGCAATGAATCGCTTTTGTTGCATTTACGCCTCCCCGTGCAACACCTTCAGCATTTCCGCGTGCAGCGCCGCGTTGGCAGCGACGATCGACTGCGGCGGCGAAAGGTAATCTCCACCGCCTTGCAGATTGGTCACCAGCGCGCCAGCCTCGGCTGCAATCAGCCCCCCCGCCGCCACATCCCACGGCTTGAGGCGGATTTCCCAATAGCCGTCGAAGCGCCCGGCGGCCACATAACACAGGTCCAACGCCGCCGAACCCAGCCGCCGCACACCGTGGCTGCGGACGGCAAAGCGGGCGAAGTTGTCGAGGTTGTTGTCGGGGTTCTCCCAAACGTCGTAAGGGAAGCCCGTGACCAAAAGCGCCTGTGCCAGAGAAGCCGTGGCCGACACCCGCAGCGGCTGCCCGTTGAGGAAAGCGCCTTTGCCTCGCTCGGCAGCAAAGCACTCGTCGCGCATGGGGTCATACACCACCCCCAGACGCACGCCGTCGCCCTCGGCGTAAGCAATGGAAACCGAGAAAATGGGCACACCGTGGGCAAAGTTAACCGTGCCGTCAAGGGGATCAACATACCACAGGCGCTCGTCGCCGCGGTGGGCACCGCTTTCCTCGGCCAGAATGCTGTGGTCGGGCCAACGCTGTTGGATGCTTTCCAGCAAAAAGGCTTCCGAGCGGCGGTCGGTTTCCGTCACCAGGTCGATGGCATGGCTTTTGCTGTCAATCGTATGGCTTTGGCCATAACCGGCGCGCAAAATCACACCGGCCTGGCGGGCTAAAATTTCCAGGTCGTCTAAAGTGGGTTGCATCTCAATGGCCTGCATCGGGGGGATGAAGAAGGTCGTCGATGGCCGCGAGTTCTTCGCGAATGGTCTGGCGTTCGCGGCGCGCTTCGGCCAGCATGGCAGCGAAAGAAGGCTTTTGCGCGTCGGGCAACGTGGGAAGCAACCGCTCCAGGCGCGCAATCTGGCGGTCCTTGTAACGCAGTTTGTTTTCCAGCCGCTCCCGATAGCCGCGATAAAAGGCCGCGTCGTCCAGCGGCGGCCTGGGTTCGGCTTCCTGCTGGTGCAACACCTCGGCCACCGTCAAGAGGAATTCCTCGGCATCGATGGGCTTTTCCAAAAAGCGCACCGCCCCCAGGCTGAGGGCAAATTCCTTATCTTCGGGGGAAACGTAAGTCGCCGAAACGAACACAATGGGCAGCGTGCGGGTGGCGGGGTCGCGGCGCAAGCGCTGAGCCAGGGCAAAGCCATCCAGCCGCGGCATGAGAATATCGGTGACAAGCAAGTCGGGGTAGCGGGCGGCGATCTTCTGCAACGCCTCTTCGCCATCGGCTGCGGTTTCCACGGTGTAGCCTTTGAATTCCAGCGTCACCCGCAGCAGTTCCCGCACGGCCGGCACGTCTTCGACAACCAGAATGGTGTGTGTCATAGGGCTATTGTAGCCCGAATGCCGCCGCGCGGCAAGGGGCACACGCTGGTATAATGCCCCCATGCTACGGCCCGGAGGTGGAAGGTGACGCTCTCAAGACGGGATGTATTGAAACTGGCAGCAGCAGGCTTTGGCGCGGGGCTGCTGGTGCCGCGCCTTCGTCTCAGGCACGCGGCCGAATTCCCCACAAACGTACCCCTGGGGCGCGTGTGCATCGGCGGCAAGGTAGAGGTGAAAGCCCGCCCCAATGCCGACAGCCCCACGGTGGCTGTGCTTTACGAAGACGCGGTGGTGCCGTGGGAAAAGGAAGTGGTGGGGGTCAACATGCACCGCGTCAACCAGCGCTTCGTGCAGACGCCCCAGGGCTACATCTGGGAACCCACCCTCCAGCCCGTGTGGAACCACCCCAACAAGCCGCTCAAAACCTTCCCCTACGCCAAAGACGGCATGTGGGTGGAAGTTACCGTGCCGTATGTGGATATCGTGCTCGCCAACCCACCGGCGCGCTCGCCCTGGCTGAAAGAAACCACCCGCCCGCGGCTCTATTACAGCCAGATCATGTGGGTAGACCAGATCAAAGAAGGCCAGGACGGGGCCGTGTGGTATCGCGTCGGCGACCGCTACGGCTCTTACGGCGATATTTTCTGGGCGCGCGCCGAAGCCTTCCGCCCGATCACCCCTGAAGAAATCACCCCCATCCACCCCGAAGTGGAAGACAAACGCGTGGTCGTGGATGTCAATTACCAGACCATGGCATGCTACGAAGGGAAAGAAGAGGTTTTCTTTACCCGCGTCTCTACGGGCGCGAAATTCAACGCCGAAGGGAAAGCCGTGGACAAATGGGCCACCCCTGTGGGCACTTTCCCCATCTGGCGCAAACTGATTGCCGTGCACATGAGCGGCGGCACCACCGGCGGCGGCTACGACCTCCCCGGCATCGGCTGGACCACGCTCTTCGTCGGCACGGGCATCTCCATCCACGCGACCTTCTGGCACAACGACTACGGCGTGCCGCGTTCCCACGGCTGCGTGAACGCCCGCCCGGAAGACGCCAAATGGGTCTTCCGCTGGACGCTGCCCGTGGTGTCCTATGACCCCGGCGATGTCACCGTGCCCATGCCCGGCGGCACGAAAATCACCGTGGTGGAAGGCTGAGCGCGCCTCCGGCCACCCCACACAGCGACACACCCCCAAATGCGCGTATCTGTTCAGCCTCAGGAGGAAGAAACCGCAGATTGCGCAGATTGTGCAGAAAAAACATCCACAGAGATTTCACGGATGAGCACAGATTGGGGCTGTGATTGGGCAAAAAACGCTGAAAAGCCCAACGCTCACTTCCGTTTCTTGGCGGCCTTGGCGTTCTCTTGGCGACCTTGGCGACCTAAAATCCGCGCCATCCGCGGCCTGTTTCTCCAAGGCTGAACGGTTACCAATGCGCTAAAATATCCCCATGTATGCCTTGCTGCGCCCGCTGCTGTTCCGGCTGGAGCCGGAACGCGCCCACGCCCTCACCCTGCATCTGCTGCGGCTGGCAGGAAACCTGCCGCCCGCCTGTGCGCTCATCCGGCGGCTGTGGGGTGCGGGCGAAAAGCCGGTGCGCCTCTGGGGGCTGACCTTCCGCAACCCGGTGGGGCTGGCCGCGGGCTACGACAAAGATGCCCTCGCCTGGCGCGGTCTGGCCTGCCTCGGCTTCGGCCACATTGAGGTCGGCACGGTCACGCCGCGGCCGCAGCCCGGCAACCCCCGTCCGCGCCTTTTCCGCCTGCCCGAGCAGCACGCGCTCATCAACCGGATGGGCTTCCCGGGGCGCGGGGCCGAATTCGTCACCCGCCGCCTGCAGGGCAAACGCCCGCCCGGCGTGGTGCTGGGTGTGAACATCGGCCGCAACAAGGCCACCCCCAACGCCCGCGCCGCCGAGGATTACCGCCTGCTGGTGCGCCGCTTCGCCCCCCTGGCCGACTACCTCGCCGTGAACGTCAGTTCCCCCAACACCGAAGGGCTGCGGCGGCTGCAGGCCCGCAGCGCGCTGGAAACCCTGCTGCGCGCCCTCCTCGCCGAGCGGGATGCCGCCCCCGCGCGCCCGCCCCTGCTGGTCAAACTTTCCCCCGACCTGACGCCCGCCGACCTGGACGATGCCCTCGACGCCCTCCTCGCCGCCGGGGTGGACGGCGTGATTGCCACCAACACCACCACCGGCCGCGAAGGGCTGCCTTCCCGCTGGCAGGAGGAAGCCGGCGGCCTGAGCGGCGCGCCCCTGCGGGAACGCAGCACCGCCTTCATCCGCGCCATCCACCGCCGCGCGCCCGACCTGCCGATCATCGGCGTGGGCGGCATCATGGCCCCCGCCGACGCCCGCGCCAAACTGGAAGCCGGGGCATCGCTGGTGCAGGTCTTCACCGGCCTGGTCTATGCCGGGCCTTCTCTGCCCCGCCGCATCGTGGAGGCGCTGTAAATGCCGCACCTCTGTGTGCGCTTCCATGCCGAGTTGCAGGAATTTTTCCCGCCCCAGCGCCGCGGCCGCCCGGTGGAGATGGCCTTCCGCGGCCCGCAAACGGCCAAGCACCTGCTGGAAGCCGCGGGCGTACCCCATGTGGAAATCGGCGCCGTGCGGCTCGGCGATGCCGCTTTCCCGCTGAACGCGGTGCCGCCCGCGGGCGCCTGCCTGGAGGTCTTCCCCCGCACCCCGCGGGAACGATGGCCGGCCGACCTGCCTTCCCCGCGCTTCGCACTGGACGGCCACCTCGGGCGATTGGCTTCCTACCTGCGGCTGCTCGGCTTCGACACCGCCTACCGCAACGAAGTGGACGATGCCGACCTGGTCGCGCAGGCCGTAGCGGAACGGCGGGTGGTGCTCACCCGCGACCAGGATTTGCTGAAGCGCAAGGCACTAACCTACGGCTACTGGGTGCGGGCCACCGACCCTCACGCCCAGGCCGCCGAGGTGCTGGAACGCTTTGCCATCGCATCGCTGGCGCGGCCGTTCACCCGCTGCCCGCGCTGCAACGGCCTGCTGGCGCCGGTGCCCAAAGCCGAGGTGCTGGCCCAACTGGAGCCGCTCACCCGCCGCTACTATGACGAGTTCTACCGCTGCCAGACCTGCAGCCAGGTGTACTGGCGCGGCAGCCATTACGAGCGCATCGCGGCACTGGTGCGCCGCTGGCTGGCCGACGAGCCTTTGACCTGAACATTCCGGAGACTGCCATGCGTGCCCAATTAGAAGCCCTGCTGGAATTCCATCGCACGATGGGCGTCTATTTCGCCGAAAAGCCCACCGCCCACCTGCCGGAAGACGTCGCCGCCGTGCGCCTGGCCCTGCTGGAAGAGGAATTAGAGGAATACCGGCAGGCGCTGGCCGCGGAGGATCTGGTTGCCGTGGCCGATGCCCTGACCGACCTGCTCTATGTGCTCCTCGGGACGTTCATCAGCCACGGCCTGCAGGATATGGCCGAGGCGCTCTTTGCCGAAGTGCACCGCAGCAACATGACCAAAATAGGCCCCGATGGGCGGGTGATCTACCGCGAAGACGGCAAGGTGCTCAAGCCGCCGACCTTCGAGCCGCCCGACCTGCAGCGGGTGCTCCGCGGACACCGGTAAAAACTACAGATTACGCAGATTGGCGGTAATTACCTGCCCAGATCGCGATGATGGCAACCCTCGGCATGTGTTCCCACCGCGTTTTTCTTTGGCACCGCCGCCGCTGCGTCGACCCCACCCCCATCCCCTCCCCGCATGCGGGGAGGGGAGCAAGGGGAGGGGTATGGCAAAGGCACAGCGCATCAAGACGCATGGAGGGCACCCCACCGTAGGCAGTTACTTGCAAGCGCTTTTTGGAGTGCGGTGCCTTGGCACCGTTTTGGAAAGCGGCGACTCGTCGCCGCACTCCAAAGAAAAACTGCCGCCAGAGGCGTTTTGCCACCAGGTAGGTAATTACGATTGGCGCAGATTTTCTCTGGGTAATCTGCGTCATCTGCGGTTATCTCCGCACCGTTGTTTTTCAAGGGAGCCAAATGGGTTTCTTCTCCAACCTCGACCAGGAACGCTACGACCGCCAGTACAGCGACCGGGAACTTTTCCGGCGGATGCTGACTTACTTCCGCCCTTACGTCGGGCGGCTGGCGGCTGTGACGGTGGCCGTGGCCGTCATTTCGCTGGCAGGGGCAGCGCTGCCAATGCTGGTGGCCCGCGCCGTGGACGACCTCAAGACCAGCCTCTCCCTCAACACCGCCGCCCTGCTCACCGGCCTGGTGCTGCTCATCGGCATCGTCACCTGGGGCGCGAACTGGGTGCGCCGCCGCCTCACCGTCGCCACCGTGGCCGATATCGTCCTCCAATTGCGGCAAGACGCCTTCCGCGCGGTGGTGGCCCACGACCTTTCGTTCTTCGACGAGTTTTCCTCGGGGCGGGTGGTTTCCCGCATCACCTCCGACACGCGCGACTTCGGCCAGGTGGTGGTGCTCATCACCGACCTGAGTTCGCAGGTGCTGCAATCGCTCATTCTGGCCGTGGTGCTCATCCGCACCGAGTGGCACCTTGCGCTGCTGCTGTTTTCCTTCCTGCCGGTGCTTTTCGGGGTTGCCTTAGGCTTCCGGCGCTGGGCGCGCAAAGTCACCCGCGAAGGCATGCGGGCCATGGCCAACGTCAACGCGGCCATCAAGGAAACCGTGAGCGGCATTGCCGTCGCCAAGAACTTCCGGCAGGAAGCGGGCATCTACGCCGACTTCGACGACGCCAACCGGCAATCCTATCGGGTCAATGTGCGCCGCGGCTTCGTGCTTTCGTTGGTCTTCCCCACCCTGAACGCTTTGGGCGGCGTGGGCACGGCCATTTTGGTCTATGTCGGCGGCATGAGCGCGGTCAAAGGCATGGTGACCGCCGGGGCGTGGTATCTTTTTCTCAGCAGCCTGGACCGTTTCTGGTTTCCGGTGCTCAACCTTTCCTCGTTTTGGGCGCAAATTCAGAGCGGGCTTTCGGCAGCCGAGCGGGTGTTTGCCCTCATCGATGTGGAAGCCGCCGTGCAGCAGGTGGACAGCCGCCCTGTGCCCCGACTGAAAGGCGACATCCGTTTCGAGCACGTCTGGTTCCGCTACAGCGAGCAGGAGCAGGTGCTGGCCGACTTCAACCTGCACATCCGCGCCGGAGAAAGCCTGGCGCTGGTCGGCCATACCGGCGCGGGCAAGACTTCCATTGCCAAACTGATCGCGCGCTTCTACGAATTCCAGCGCGGCCGCATCTTGATCGACGGCCTCGACATCCGCACCCTCGACCTGGAACAATATCGCCGCCAGTTAGGCATTGTGTCGCAGGTGCCGTTTCTTTTCAGCGGCACGGTGTTGGAAAACATCGTCTATGCCCGCCCGGAAGCCACCGAAGACGAAGTGCTCGCGCTGGCACGGCAGATTGGCGAGGGCGAGTGGCTGGAAACCCTGCCCGAAGGGCTGGCCACCGAGGTCGGCGAGCGCGGCGCCCGCCTGAGCATGGGGCAGCGGCAACTGGTGGCGCTGATGCGGGTGCTGGTGCAACGCCCGGCCATCTTCATCCTCGACGAAGCCACGGCCAGCATCGACCCCTTCACCGAAGCGCAAATTCAGGAAGCCCTGGATCTGATTCTGCGCGATACGACCAGCATTCTGATTGCCCACCGGCTTTCCACCGTGCGGGCGGCCGACCGCATCATCGTGTTGCGAGAAGGACAGATTATCGAAGAAGGCAACCACGAAGCGTTGCTGGCCCGCGGCGGGCATTACGCCGAGTTGTATAACACCTACTTCCGCCACCAAAGCCTGGCTTATGTGGAAGCCGCCGGGCAAATGCTGCGGTAACGGCCAAAATCGGGCCGTCGCCCCTGATGAGGTGTCCTGTGCGTCGTGTGTTTTGGCTCTTCCTGCCCCTCTTCTTGCTGGCCGGCTGTACGCTGGGCCAGCCTTCCGGCGCGGGGGCAGAGACTGCCTTCGTCCCGCCGGTGGCCTCGCCGATAGCCGGTGCAAAAACGCCGCAGCCCACTTCCACGCCTGCTGCCGTGCGCGCCCCCCAACCCACGACCGCGCCGACCTGCACCAACAACCTCGCTTTCGTCGCCGACGAGACCATCCCCGACGGCACAGTCGTGCAGGCAGGCCAGACCATCGACAAACGCTGGCGGGTGCGCAACGCCGGTACCTGCAACTGGGATGGCCGCTACCGCCTGCGGCACATCGCCGGGCAGGCATTAGGTGCGCCCGAAGAAATGGCGCTTTTCCCGGCTCGGGCAGGCACCGAAGCCACCATCCGCATTCTCTTTACCGCACCCCCAAAGGCCGGTCAGTATTTTTCCACCTGGCAGGCGGTCGACCCCCAGGGGCGGCCTTTCGGCGACCCGATTTACATGCAAATCGTCGTGACGGAACCCAAAGCAACCCCGACACCGTAGGCAGGCAGCCGATGCCCCCGCGTTCCGGTGTCGGGTGTTGCGGTGTCAGGCGCGATGCTCGCGGGCGGCTTTCAGGAAAGCCACAAACAGCGGGTGCGGGCGGTTGGGCCGCGAGAGGAATTCCGGGTGGAACTGCGTGCCCAACATGAAAGGATGCTCGCGCAGTTCGGCAATTTCTACCAAACGACCGTCGGGGGAAAGGCCGGAAAACACCATGCCCGCGGCGCCTAATTTTTCCCGATAAGCATTGTTGAATTCAAAACGGTGCCGATGGCGTTCCTGCACTTCAGGCTGCTGATAGGCCGCAGCCGCGTGGGTGCCGGGTTGTACCACGCAGGGGTAAAGCCCCAGCCGCATGGTGCCGCCCATATCCACAATGCCGCGCTGGTCGGGCATCAGGTCAATGACCGGGTGCGGCGTGCCCGGGTCGAACTCGGTGGAATTGGCGCTTTCGTCGCCCAGCACATGGCGGGCGAACTCCACCACCATCAGTTGCATCCCCAAACAAAGGCCAAAGTAGGGCACTTTGTGCTCGCGGGCATAGCGGGCCGCGAGAATTTTGCCCTCGATGCCGCGGTCGCCAAAGCCGCCGGGCACGAGGATGCCGTCGGCCTGCCGCACGGCTTCCCAACCACGCTCTTTTTCCAGGTCAGCAGAGTGCACCCAGGCGATTTCCACATTCAACCCCAACGCCAGCCCGGCATGGTAGAGGGCTTCCCGCACGCTGAGGTAGGCATCATGGAGTTCCACATATTTACCCACGAGGGCAATGTGCACGGTGGGCTTGTCGGTGCGGCGGGCTTCGGCCACCAGGTTTTGCCAGGCTTCCCAGTCAGGCTTTTGGCGGGCTTCTAACCCCAAACGGCCAAGGACGTAATCAGGCATTCCGCTGGCCTCAACCAGCAGCGGCACTTCGTAGAGCACGTCGGTGGTCACCATTGGCACCACGGCGCGCGGCTCGACGTCGGTGAAAAGGGAAATCTTGTCGATCACACTTTCGGGCACGGGGTAATCGGAACGCGCCACGATGATGTCGGGCTGAATGCCCAGGGAACGCAGTTCCCGCACCGAGTGTTGGGTGGGTTTGGTTTTCAGTTCACCGGTGCTTTTGATGTAGGGCAGCCAGGTGACATGGATGAAAAGGGTGTTTTCCCGCCCAATGTTGGCGCGCATCTGGCGCAAGGCTTCGATGAACGGCAGCGACTCAATATCGCCCACCGTGCCGCCGACTTCCACAATCACGATTTCCGCGCCGGTGGTCTGCGCCACCTGTCCAATGCGGCGCTTGATTTCGTTGGTAATGTGGGGAATAACCTGGATCGTGCCGCCGAGGTAGTCGCCGCGGCGTTCCTTGGCAATCACTTCAGCATAGACCTGGCCGGTGGTGACATTGCTGTAACGGTTGAGGCTGACATCCATGAAGCGTTCATAGTGGCCGAGGTCGAGGTCGGTTTCAGCGCCGTCGTCCAGCACATACACCTCGCCGTGCTGGTAAGGGCTCATGGTGCCCGGGTCGACGTTGATGTAAGGGTCGAGTTTCTGCGCAGAAACGGCAAAGCCGCGCTCTTTGAGGGCACGGCCTAAGGCGGCAGCAGTCACGCCTTTCCCGACGGAGCTCAACACACCGCCGGTCACAAAAATGTATTGGGTGGTCACCAAGCAGCCTCCTGAGAGGAATGAACATTCAGCGGCTCAGGCAGCCGCCATACAAAGAAAGCGGGAGGGGCCGCAAGAGAAAGGGCTGCGGCGTCCTCCCGATGAAGTTAAAGCAGAGCAGAAAAGGTCAGACCAGTTGCTGCAGGTCTTCCGCCGCGCGCCGCATTTCCAGGAAAATCAGGCCGAGTTTCGATTCCTTGCGCGCCAGCACGGTAAGTACGGCCTCTTCCCCAACCGAGGTGAGCACCACATAGCCGTTATCGCCCTTGATGTAAACCTGCTCGATGGCGCCGCGGCCCAGTTCACTGGCAATGCGCTCGCCCAGGCTGAGCATTGCCGCCGACATGGCTGAAACGCGGTCCTCTTCACTTTCGGCTGGCAACGCCGAGGCAATCACCAGGCCATCCACAGAAACGACAGCCGACGCTTCGATATCGGGCACCGCGGCCTGCATTGCTCGCAAGCGGGCAACCATTTGCTCTGCGCGTGTTTGTGCCATGTTTTCTCTCCTTTGTTACGGGTGAGAGGTAGCGGTTGTCTCCATACACCAACACCGCCCACCGAGCGCTCTCACGGCCGCTGGGAAAGCCCACAGGCTTCCCCGCGCAAACCATCCGCGCCCCGGCGGGGCCGGAGGCTTTTTGCGCCCTCCTCGTGGCTATATTGTACCCCAAAAATGCAAATTCGAAAGCCGTTTCGGGGCGGCTCTAATGGGCGCGCTCAAGCAACAGGTGTGCCAACTGGCGCAGGGCTTCACCAGCCGCGCCCTGAGGGGCGGCTTTTTCAAGGGCTTGCAGCGCCTCACCGGTCAGGCTGGCCGCCGTGGCTTCGGTGTAAGCGCGTGCGCCGTCGGCTTCCAGCGCCGCGGCCAGGGCAGGCACTTCTTCGGGGGCATGGGGGCTGCCGGCTGCCCATGCACGGGCAAATGCCCCTTGCTGCTCCAGCCCGTAAAGCACCGGCAGGGTTTTCTTGCGTTCCATCAAGTCGCCCGTCACCGATTTGCCGGTCAGCGCCGCATCGCCCCAAATGCCCAGATAGTCATCCCACGCCTGGAAGGCCAGCCCCAACATGCGTCCAAATTCGTGATAAGCGCGGCGCTGCTCGTCGGAAGCACCCGCCAGCAGCGCGCCCAATTCGGTGCAGGCCGAGAGCAGGGCTGCGGTTTTGCCTTCCACCATCTGCCAATATGCCTCGATGCTCACGGTCGCCCGGTCCTCATACGAAATATCCAGGTGCTGGCCTTTAGTGAGGTGAAGGGCTGTCTGGTGCAAAATGCGGGCAGCCTGCAGGGTGGTTTCGGCATCAATGGGGGGATGCAATTCCAGCACGGCGATGTTCGCGAGGGTAAAAAGTGCGTCGCCGCTGTTGAGGCCCAGGGGAAGCCCCCAACGCTTCCACACGGTGGGGCGGCCGCGGCGGGTATCGCCGTTGTCTTCGATGTCGTCGTGGATGAGCGAGAAGTTGTGCAACAGTTCCACTGCCGCGGCAGCGGGCACCGCGCGGTGCCACTGGCCGCCAGCCGCCTCAACGGTAAGCAGCAGCAGCAAAGGGCGAATCCGTTTGCCACGCGCCGCCGGCCCCGCACCCTCCCCTTGCCAACCCAGGTGATAAGCCAGCATTTCGTAGAGGCCATCATCGGCCTGGCAATGGGCGCGTTCCACGATGGCCTCCATCGCTTCTTCTACGGCAGGCAACATGCTTTCTTGATAGGCACGCAAGGGCAAGGGCATGGACATGGTTTCTCCAGAGGGTCAGGGCACGCGTTGCAACGGTGTGCGGTGAAGGGCTTCCAGATTGGCAGCGCCGGCGGCAAACATCGCCACGCGCAGTTCCTGAATGATAAGTTGCAGGGCTTCGGCAGCGGCTTCGGCCGATTCGGTCGCAGCCGCCAGCAGCCGCCCGGCCATGCCGCCCAAGGTCGCGCCCAGGGCAAGGCTTTTGGCAATATCAATGCCGCTATGCAACCCACCCGAGGCAAACACCGGCAGCCCCGGTGCCGCACGCCGCACGGCCAGAATGGATTCCGCCGTCGGAATGCCCCAATCGACGAATGCCGCAGCCAGCCGGCGTTGCATGGTCGTCGCTGCCCGGTGCATTTCGACCTGGCTCCACGAAGTGCCGCCCGCCCCCGCCACGTCGATTGCCGCGACGCCAGCATCGGCCAGCATGCGCGCCGCCTGTTCAGAAATGCCCCACCCCACTTCCTTGACCACCACGGGCACTTCCAGGGCACGGCACACCTTTTCGATTTTTGCCACCAGCCCCGAAAAACGGGTGTCACCTTCGGGTTGCAAGGCTTCCTGCAACGGGTTGAGGTGTAAAATGAGAGCGTCGGCCTCAATCATGGCCACCGCACGACGGCAATGCTCCACGGTATAGCCATAATTGAGTTGCACCGCGCCCAGGTTCGCGAAAAGGAGGATATCGGGGGCTTCCTGCCGCACCTGAAAAGTGGCTGCCAGGGCCGGGTGTTCCAGCGCCGCCCGCTGGGACCCCACCCCCAATGCCACGCCGTGCATCTGGGCTGCACGTGCCAGGTTGCGGTTGATGCGCGCCGCCTCGGCCGTGCCGCCGGTCATGGAAGAAATCAACACCGGCGCTTGCAGCAGCCGCCCAAACAATCTCAGGCGGGTGTCAATGGCTCCCAGATCCAGTTCCGGCAACGCCTGATGGATAAAGCGATACTTCTCCAGCCCGGTGCTCAAGCCCGAGCGGACGTCTTCTTCCAGATTGATGCGGATGTGGTCGGCTTTACGTTGTCCGATGGGCGTAACTTTTTTCATGGTGGGGTGTTCCCTGCTTTGAGTTATCTTACCAGCCCGCCAATGGGTTGTCAACGGCCTTGCGCAGGCCGCCGAGGCGGGTTACAATTAGCAAGGCTTTACCACTTTTCTCAGGAGGCATAACATGGCGGACGTGAACGTCTATGAAGAGGTCAAAGAAATCATTGTCGACCTGTTAGGCGTCGACCCCGAGAAAGTCACGATGGACGCGCGTTTTCGGGAAGATCTGGAAGCCGACTCGCTCGACCTGGTGGAATTGATCATGGCGCTGGAAGACAAGTTCGATGCCGAAATTCCCGATGAGGATGCGCAGAGCATCACCACGGTGGGCGAAGCGGTGAAATATATCGAAGAGCGCCTGTAATAACGCTTACAGGGCCATCGAAAGTGTCAACCGAACCGGGGCGTCGCGCGTCGGTTTGTCAACAAACTTCAGGCGGGTTTTGACAGAAGCGTTTGCCAAAGCCCGCTTTGTTTTTCGCGAGGTGCAAACATGCGCTGGTGGGTGTGGCTGGGCATGCTGAGCATGGCGGTAGCAGCCGGTTGCGGGAAGCCGCCGGCCACGGCGTCGCCAGTGCCGGTTGCAGCCACGCCGACGCCTTCCCCGTTGCCTCCCCCGCCACACCTCGCGGGCGTGCCGGAAGACGTGCCTCTGATGCCGGGGGCTTACGACGTGCAGGTGCAGAAAGCCGGCACGCTGGTGGTGTATCGCGTCAAGGCACTCTTGGGGGAAGTGCTGGATTATTACCAAGAGGTGCTGCCGCGCTACGGGTGGCAGCAAACCGCCGCCCAAGACACTGTGGTGGGCTACGTGGCAAAACTGGCACGCGCCAAACCCGCGGGCGACCGGGTGGTGCTCAGCCTGCGCTACGACGTACGAGGGCACTTCGTGACCGTGGCAATTTCGGTTGCCAGGCCGTGAATTCCCCGGCTCACCCAACCCAAGGGTGGCGCGACGCCCTACGAGCGGTCACGTTCCCCAAACCTTTAGAGCGACAAAAACATCCCCTTGCGGGTCGCAAGGGGATGTTGCATTTCCTGAGCCTGCGCCGGGGGTTACAGGCTCTTGAGAATGTGGGCAATCTCTTCGGGGTGCTTGGCAACTTTCACGCCCGCGGCTTCGAGGGCTTCCACTTTCTCAGCCGCCGTGCCTTCGCCGCCTTCCACAATGGCGCCCGCATGCCCCATGCGCTTGCCCGGAGGCGCCGTCTGCCCGGCGATGAAGGCCACCACTGGTTTGGTCATGTGATCGGCGATGTATTGCGCGGCCTTCTGCTCGTCGGTGCCGCCAATCTCGCCGATGAGCACCACTTTCTCGGTCTGCGGGTCTTCTTCAAACATCTTCAGCGTATCGAGGAAACTGGTGCCGTTGACCGGGTCGCCGCCGATGCCCACAGTGGTGCTGGCACCGATGCCCAACTGCTTCATGGCGTAAAGCACCTCATAGGTCAGCGTGCCCGAGCGAGAAACCACACCCACGTTGCCCGGAATGGCAATGCTACCGGGGATGATGCCCACTTTGGCTTCACCGGGGGTCAGCAAACCAGGGCAGTTCGGGCCGACCAGGCGCGAGCCTTTCTGGTCAAGGTAAGCCCGCACGCGCATCATATCCTGCACCGGGATGCCTTCGGTAATGCACACGATGAGTTCCACGCCTGCGTCGGCGGCCTCGAAAATCGCGTCGGCGGCAAAGCGAGCAGGCACGAAAATCACGCTGGTGTTTGCGCCGGTGGTTTCCACCGCGGCTTTGACGGTGTCGAACACCGGGATCTTGTCATCGAGCACCCATTGGCCGCCCTTGCCAGGGGTCACGCCGGCGACCACGTTGGTGCCATAGGCCACCATCTGGGTGGTGTGGAACATGCCTTCACGGCCGGTAATGCCCTGCACGACCAGGCGGGTGTCTTTGTTCACTAAGATGCTCATTGGGCACCTCCCTTCGCGGCTGCCACGGCTTTTTGGGCCGCTTCAACCAGGGTGTCAGCGGTAATCATGTTGGCGTTTGCCAACAGGCGCCGCCCTTCTTCGGCGTTGGTGCCCACAATCCGGGCGACCATCGGGACTTCGGGCTTGACCTCTTCCATCGCGGCCAGAATGCCTTTCGCCACCTCATCCCCGCGGGTGATGCCGCCGAAGATGTTGATGAGCACAGCCTTGACATTCGGCTCGGAGAGGATGATGCGGAAAGCCGCCGCGACTTTCTCGGCATTCGCACCGCCACCAATATCCAGGAAGTTGGCCGGTTCGCCACCATAGAGTTTGATGACGTCCATCGTGGTCATCGCCAGACCCGCGCCGTTGACCATGCAGCCGATGTCGCCTTCCAGTTTGATGTAGGAAAGCCCATACTTGCGCGCTTCCACCTCTTCGGGGGCTTCCACATCCAGGTCGCGCATTTCGGCAATGTCGGGGTGGCGGAAGAGCGCGTTGTCGTCCACAATCATCTTCCCATCCACCGCCAGCACCTTGCCTTCCTCGGTCACAACCAGCGGGTTGATTTCGGCCAGGGTGGCGTCGCTCTTCTGGTAGGCTTCCCAAAGGCCAAAGCACACCTTGCTGAAATCCTTCCAGTATTCTTTCGGCAGGTCAATGCCCAGGGCCAGGTCGCGCGTCTGGTAACCGCGCAGCCCCAACAACGGGTCAATGTGAATTTTGATGATCTTCTCGGGGGTCTTGCGGGCAACTTCCTCAATTTCCACACCGCCCTCGGCGGAAGCCATCATCACCGGCTTGCGGGCTGCCCGGTCGTTGGTGATGCCGAGGTAAATTTCCTTGGCGATGTGGGCGGCCTCGTCCACCAGCACTTTGCGCACCGGCAGGCCCTTCAATTTCATGG
Organism: Chloroflexota bacterium; assembly: GCA_011322445.1. Lineage (NCBI taxonomy): Bacteria > Bacillati > Chloroflexota > Chloroflexota bacterium. The sequence goes on from DRMV01000039.1 coordinate 27,823, forward strand.
AAAGGATGGCCGTGGCATGGGCTTCGGCTTCTTCAGGGCTGTTGGCGAGTTTGATGCCGCCGGCCTTGCCGCGACCGCCCACCAGCACCTGCGCCTTAACGACGACGCGGCCACCCAGTTCTGCAGCAATCTCTCGCGCTTCTGCAGCCGTGGCCGCGACGCGCCCCTTCGGAATGGGGACGCCATACTTCGCAAAAATTTGCTTGGATTGGTACTCGTGTAGTTTCATAAAAGCTCCCCGGTTTTCGGGCCGTAGCCCAGGGTTGGGTTGGAACAGCGGTATTATACCACTGTTTTCGCATTTGGTCGGATTAGTCTTATTAGTGTAATTAGTGTGATGATTGCGGCGGCTGGCTGAGGAAATGCCCTGCCAGGAGGAAAGCCGCGGCAGCCGCGGTGCCTACCCAGAAATGCAACACCCCCACCAAGTCCCACCGCCACCCCAGGAAGGAAGCCAACAGATGCCCGCTCCAGAAGCCTACCCACCCCAATGCCAGGTCGGCCAGCAGACGGAAGGGGCCACCGTTTTTCCAAAGGTGAAAGACTGCACCATAAAGCAACGCCAGCAACGTGCCAAAAAGAAACGCCGGGAAGGTCATTGTTCTCTCCTCAAACCACGGACGGGGAAGGGCTTGCAAGGCTCTTCAATTACTCACTCTCGGCGGCTCGGATGATGATGCCACTGCCCAGGCATTCCTCGCCCACATAAACGGCGGCAGCCTGGCCGGGGGTAATGTCGCGCTGGGGGTGGTCGAAAACCACCCGGAAACGCCCCTCAGCCTGAGGCGTAACCTGTGCCGGTTGGGGACGAGCGGTCGCTCGAATTTGGACCTGCGCCCGGAAGGTCTTTTGCGGCGGGGGCACAATCCAGTTGGCTTCGGCGGCTTCAAGAATGCGCTGGCCCCGGGCTTCCCGCGGGCCCACGATGAGGGCATTGCGTGCAGCATCTTTGGCAATCACATAAAGCGGGTGAGGCGCGGCCAGGCCCAGCCCTTTGCGCTGTCCGATGGTGTAGAAAGCCAGCCCGCGATGGGTGCCCAGTTGCCGACCGGCGGTGTCGTAAATGGGGCCGGGGCGCTCGACCTCAGGCGCATGCCGTCGCAGGAAGTCGCGATAATCACCCCCTGCCAGAAAGCACAAATCCTGGCTATCGGGGCGGTTCGCCACCGGCAGGTGGAAGGCGCGCGCCATCTGGCGCACCTTGTCTTTCGTGTAAGCGCCAATGGGCAACAAAGTGTGCCGCAGTTGCGCTTGCGTCAGGCGACTGAGGACATACGACTGATCTTTGCCCGCATCCACGCCCCGAAGCAAATGGACGTCACCGGCAGCATCCCGTTCCAGGCGGGCATAATGGCCGGTTGCCATCCAATCGGCCCCCAGGGCCTGCGCATGCTGCCACAACAAACCCCAACGGATTTCCCGATTGCACACCAGGCAGGGGTTCGGCGTGACGCCGCCGGTATAGCCTTCCAAAAAATATTGCACCACCGTTTCCCGGAAGGCCTGCCGGGCATCGATCAGGTGAAAAGGAATATCCAACTGGCGGGCGATATGGCGGGCCAAATCGGTGGCTTCGATAGTACAGCAACGGTTTTCAGCCTCCCGCCCCGGCTCGGTCCACAGCCGCAACATCACGCCAAAAACGCGGTAGCCTTCAGCGCGCAGCAAGGCGGCAGCGACGGAACTATCTACGCCGCCGCTCATGGCAACGGCTACAGTCGGTAACGTGGTCATGCTGAAATTGTAACGTGCTTTCCGCGCAAAAGGCGCATTCCCCGCAAGAGGCCTTCCCCACCTGCGGGTGTGCTCCCTCACCGCGAGGAGCACTCAAATGTTGTGAAAAGGTGCTCATGGCTCCAACGGTGAGCATTTCGCCATGAATCGCTTGCCTACAGGCTCACCAAGGGAGTACAGCACGACCTACTTTCATAGCAGCTTGTTGGGAAATCTCACCCCTCCCCCCCGCTGAGGCTTGCCCTGCACTCATGCTTTGGGCAAGCCTCAGCCAGCCCCCTCCCCTCCCTTGAGCAAGGGAGGGGAGGGGGTGACGCCGCAGGCGGCGGGGGTGGGGTGAGATCCTCTTGGAACTTTCTACAACTCGTGAGTGCCCCATCACTGCGCAAAAGTGCAACAACCCGCCCATTTTGTGGTATGGTTGAGTATCTCGCGCTTCAAGAAAGGAGAGAGCATGCTCCCCTACCCCACCGATCTGAAAACCCTCTGGACGCTGGTCAGCCACTATTCCCCCAGCGGGCAGGAAACCGCCGCGGTGGACGCTTTGCTCACCCGTTTCCAGGAACTTGGCTATACGAAGGCGTTCCGCGACGAAGCAGGCAACGCCATCGGTGTGATAGGCGATGGGCCCCGCCAAATCATCTTGCTGGGGCATATCGATACCGTGCCCGGCAAAATCCCTGCGCGGGTCGAAACCTTACCCGACGAGGGCGAGGTACTCTTTGGCCGTGGCAGCGTGGACGCGAAAGGGCCGCTGGCAGCCTTCACCGACGCAGCAGCCGCCGCGGGGCCGCAAGCAGGCTGGCAAATCATCGTCATCGGCGCGGTCGACGAGGAACGGGAGTCGGTGGGGGCGCGCTTCGTGGCGCAGCAGGCTGACTATCACCCCGAGTACGCCATCATCGGCGAGCCGAGCAGCTGGCAACGGGTGACGTTGGGCTACAAAGGCAGCGCGCGGGCGGTAGTGCGCTTCGAGCGCCCTTTGAGCCATACCGCTTCCGCGGAAACCAGCGCCCCCGAAATGGCCTGTGCGTGGTGGCAGCGCCTGAGCGCCGAAGTGACTGCCCGAAACACCGACCGTCCTCGCGCTTTCGACCGCTTGCAGCCTTCGCTGCGAGGGCTGACCTCCGGCGACGATGGCTTCACCGAGTGGGCTGAACTGCATCTCGGCTGTCGGTTACCCCCCGACATTGCCCCCCAGGCATGGTATGACCTGCTGACCCGCCTCGACCCGCAGGGGCAAGTGACGCCGCAAGGGTATGCCATTGCCGCCTACCGGGGCGAGAAACGCACGCCGCTGACGCGGGCCTTCCTGGGGGCCATTCGCGCGGCCGGCGGCAAGCCCGGCTTCGTAGTCAAAACCGGCACCGCCGACCTGAACATCGTTGCGCCGGTATGGGGCTGCCCGGCCGTGGCCTACGGGCCGGGCGATAGCAGCCTTGACCACACACCGCACGAACATCTGCCCCTGGAAGATTACCGCAAAGCCGTGGCCGTGCTCACCGGCGTGCTGACGCGCCTTACATCGCCCGCCTCATGAACACCACATTGATCGCCACAGCCATGATTCTGGCGCTGGCCGCCTTTACGCAAAGCCTGACCGGCTTTGGGCTGGCGCTGGTTTCCATGCCCTTGCTGAGCATGGTTATGAGCCTGCCGCAAGCCACGGCGCTGGTTGCAGTAGTGAGCCTGGGGGTGGAAGTCGTCATCTTGTGGCAGCATCGCGCCCATTTGCGCTGGCAGCCGGTGCGACGCCTGATTTTGGCTTCGTGGATTGGTGTGCCGCTGGGGGTTGTGCTGCTACGGCAGTTGCCGGAAGCCTGGCTGCTGCACGGCCTGGGGGCGCTGCTTGCGGCCTATGGCCTGTATGCCCTCAGCGGGAAGCCCCTTCCCAGCCTGCAGCGCGCGGGGTGGGGCTGGGCGGCCGGGTTGGCTGCAGGGGCGTTGGGCGGCGCTTACAACACCTCAGGGCCGCCGGTCATCCTTTACGGTCACGCGCGCGGTTGGCCGCCCCAGGCTTTCAAAGCCAACCTGCAGGCCTTCTTCCTCGCGAGCAGCAGCATGGTCTTTGGCGCGCACCTTCTGGCGGGCGATATTGGCGCAGCCACGTGGGCCCAGGCCGCCGCCGCGGTGCCTGCCCTTGCCCTGGGCCTGTGGGCAGGCCACCGGGCGGCTGCTTTCCTACCGCCGGCACGCTTTCGCAAGGTGGTGTTGGTCGCCCTGGTGCTGCTGGGGCTGAAAATGTTGTGGTGAAAAGTTATCCTTCTGCCCGAGTGCCACGGGCAGCCACCAACCGCTGATAGGCCCCCTCCCAGGCGCCTTCCAGTTTCAGGCGTTTGGGCACATTGATATGCCCCACATGCGCAAACACCTGGGCCGCTACCTGCGCGATCTCATCCCAATCCTGTGCCAGCACGGCTTCCTGCATGGCGCGCTGCAACTGCGCTGCCCAACGCCATTCCATACGAAAGCGGTCGGCCTTCACCCAATAGCCGCGCTTTTCCCACGGAACGGTAGTCTCTTCCACCAGATCGGCCAGTGCGCCCAGCAACTCGGCGATGAATGCCGCCAAATCGAGGGTGCGGGCATCGGGGCGGGTTTGGGTCATCAATTCCCGCAAAGCCGCCCCTAACATCTGTAACAAACGCCGACGGCGCTTGCCCACGCCGTCGGTCTGAATGACGCGACTCATTGGCGCTCCTTGTGAAGAAATGCAAGCGGAATTATAATCGGAAAGCCGCGGGCGGGGAAGCCACCGCCCGTGAATTTTTATGATTATGGTATAATTTATTCGCCCATTCGGGCTAAGCAACCTACAGCGGGGCCCGCGCGCCCCGATAAACCTGTCGTTTCGGAGGACATCGTGGCCGCCACGACCACCAGGCAAGTGCCCCTGAGCGCCCTCACGCCGGGCCAAAAAGGCGTGATTACTGCGATTCGCACCAGCGGGCCACTGCGCCGCCGCCTGCTGGATATGGGACTGGTGCGGGGGGAAATCGTGTATGTGGAACGGGTCGCGCCCCTGGGCGACCCGGTGGAGTATACGGTCAAAGGCTCTCACCTCTCGCTCCGGCGGAAAGATGCCGCCGACATCATCGTCGAAATCGCCGAGGCGGAGCGCGCCCATGAGCCCTGAACCCGTACTGCCCCTCACCATGCTGCCACCTGGGCGGCCAGCCCGCATCGTTGAAGTGCGCGCCGGGCGTCACCTGAAAGAGCGCCTCGCCGGGCTGGGGCTGTTGCCCGGCAACACGGTGCAGGTGTTACGCGATAACGGCGGGCCATTGCTGCTGGCCGTTGGCGAAACGCGCCTCGCTTTGGGGCGCGGCATGGCCCACAAAATTCTGGTCACCGAAACCGCCCCGCAAGGAGAACCCGCACGATGACCACCTCTCGCCGCCTGCGGGTTGCCCTTGCAGGCAACCCCAACGCTGGCAAAAGCACGGTTTTCAACGCGCTAACCGGCGCGCACCAGCACGTCGGCAACTGGCCGGGCAAAACGGTCGAAAAAAAAGAAGGCTTCTACCGCTATCGTGACCTGGTGGTGGAAATCGTCGACCTGCCGGGCACTTACAGCCTTTCGGCCTATTCGCCCGAAGAGCGCATTGCTCAAGAGTTCATCACCGAGGAACACCCCGACGTCGTGGTCAACGTCGTCGACGCCTCGAACCTGGAGCGCAACCTCTACCTCACGGCACAACTGCTGGAAATCGGGGCGCCGATGATCATTGTACTCAACATGGCCGATGTGGCCGAACAATTGGGCTACAAAATCGACATCGGAAAGTTTGCCCAACTGGTCGGCGTGCCGGTGCTCACCGCAGTGGCGAGCAAGGAAATTGGCATCGAGGCGCTGCGCGAACAAATTCACCATGCTGCCGAAGCGCCCGAATTCCACACCCCGCCGCCCGACGTGTTGCAATATGACCACGAACTGGAAAAAGCCGTGCGCCGTCTCACCGAGGCGCTGGAAACCCTTCCCGACCTGCAAGGCTACCGCCCGCGCTGGCTGGCCGTCAAACTCATCGAAGGCGACGAACAAGCCCAGCGGGTCGTGCAGAACGCCCCCGGCGGTGACGCCGTGCTGACGTTGCTGCCCAAAGTCATGCACAAACTGCAAAGGGTCTATGGCGAAGACGTAGACATCGCCCTGGCCGATGCCCGCTATGCTTTTGTGCGCGGCCTGGCGCGGCAGGTGCTCACCCTGCCCAAACATCCGCCCCGCACCCTCTCCGACCGTATTGACCAAATTGTCACCAATCGCTGGCTGGGCATCCCGCTCTTCCTCTTCTTCATGTACCTGATGTTCAGCCTGGTGCAGAATGTATCGGCGCCTTTCATGGATTGGATCGACAGCATCATCAGCGGCCCCATCACCACCTGGACCCTGGCCGGGCTGCTGGCGCTCCACGCTCCCCAGTGGCTGGTCTCGCTCATCGTCGATGGCGCCATCGCGGGCGTCGGCAGCGTGCTGACGTTCATTCCCAGCCTGATGGTGATGTTTTTCGCCCTGGCCTTCATGGAAGACAGCGGCTACCTGGCTCGCGCGGCCTTTGTCATGGATAAGGCCATGGCTTTCCTGGGACTCAACGGGCGGGCTTTCATCCCCATGATTTTGGGCTTCGGCTGCAATGTGCCCGCCGTGTATGCCACCCGCACCATCGAAAACCGCGCTGCGCGGGTGCTCACTGGGCTGCTAATTCCCTTCATGTCGTGCTCCGCGCGCCTGCCAGTCTATGTGGTCTTCGGCATGGCCTTTTTCGGCAAAGATGCCGGCCTGGTGGTGTGGAGCCTGTACCTGGTAGGCATCGTAGTGGCAGCCCTGGCAGGCTGGGCACTTTCCCTGCTGGTGTTCCCCGACGTCCACAAAAGCGTGTTCGTTCTGGAACTTCCCCGCTATCGCCTGCCTACCTGGCAAGGGCTGTGGCTGCACACCTGGGAGCACACTTCCGAATTCATCCGCAAAGCGGGCACCGTGATTCTGAGCATTGCCATTCTGCTGTGGTTCCTGCTCAACCTGCCGTGGGGCGTGCAAAACCCAGGCGACAGTTACTTCGGCAAAGTCAGCCATGCGCTGGCGCCCATTTACGAACCGGCGGGCTTTGGCACCTGGCAGGCCGCGGGGGCGCTGATTTCCGGCTTCGTGGCAAAAGAAGTGGTCATTTCCACCATGTCGCAAATCTACATCGGCGAGCAAGAGGCCAAGCGCTCCCAAGAGCCGCCTACCCTCCATCCGCTGGAAGACGCCAAGACCATCGTGGTCGGCTTTGGGGAAGCCTCGTGGAAAGCCGCCAAAGCCCTGCTCGACAGCCTGACCCCTGGCGTCCACCTCTTCCCGGCAGCGTCGGGCGATGAAGGCAACCAGACCGAACTCAGCCGTGCGCTACACAAAGCCTTCACGCCCCTGAGCGCCCTGGCCTTCCTCGTCTATGTGCTGCTCTACACGCCTTGCATGGCCACGGTGGCAGCCCAAGCGCAGGAATACGGCTGGCAGTGGGCGCTCTTCTCGGTGGGGCTGGGGCTAACCACCGCCTGGCTGCTGGCAACCGCCGTCTTCCAGGCGGGCCGCTTATTGGGGGTAGGCTGATGCTGTTGCGCCTCTACCGCTTGCTGCAGGAAGCCGAGCGCCAGGGAGACGAGGTTTCCCTGGCCGGGCTGGCTGCTGCCCTGGGCACCGATACCGACGAAGTGCGCCAGATGTTGGAAGTACTGGCCTGGGAAGGCAAGGTCGAAAAAGTTGCCAGCACCGGCTGCTCGGTAGAGGGGGAAGGCTGCGCCGCGTGCCCGCTAAACAAAGTTTGCACTCGCGGGGTGAGCCACAAGCAGGAAGGCTACATTCTCAAAAGCCCTGCCTCCTCGAAATAAACCACAATCACACCACCGTTTATACCTGCCTCGGCCCGCTATGGGTCGGGGCAGCGCTGTATAGAGGCTCGTAAGTGGGTTCCGGCGAAGGTGTCGCGCGAGAAGGCACACTCGGTTGCCGTCGGTTAGCCGTCGTGCGGCGGGCTGCCGCCACAGCCGAGCGCGCAGCCACCGACGTCCGGCGGGGCACACCCACACCCGCCTCATCCCGTTGCGAGAACAACCGCGGCCCGGCGGTAGAAATCGTGCCAATGATCAACACCCGCACCAGCCATACCAGCACCGCCACGAACACCGGCACCGCTTTGAGCAAAGTTTGCTGGCCCAACACCTCCCGGCCGGCAGAAGAGTGGCTCAAAATGGCGATCGAAACGCCCCACCACGTCAGCATGGCATTCATCGTTGCCGCCAAAAGCCAGGCGCCAAAGAGGTACCACACCTCCATCGTGGGAGCATCGGCCTCTTCGGGGGTAAAGAGACGGGCAATCCCGGCAAAGTCAATGCCGCAAAAGGCAATCGCGAGAATGGTCGCCCAATGCAAACCGGCAAAGCGCATCTCACCGAGCAGGTCGTGAAGGGCAAACTCGGTGGTGCTAAAGTTGAACACCTCGAAGAATACCAGGGCCGTCAAAATCAACAAGCCGAACATCTGCCCCCGCCGCAGGGGGAACTGTTGCCACGGCAAACGCATCTTCTCCATTTCACCAACCTCCTGGGGGAAAAACGGTGTGGAAAGACGGCTTTATTGTAGAACAGATGTTCTCTTTTGTCAAGCAAAAAAAGGACGGACGGCGCGCTGCCGCCCGTCAGGGTTTCCTGGCATCTTCAGCCGCAATGTGCTCAAGGCTGCGGCGTTGGGGAGGGAGAAGGGGTGGGCGTCGGGGTGGCCGCCTGCTTCTCGTTTGCCAGGGTGCGGCAAATCTGCCGGTTTTCTCGCACAATGCTGCTCAGCACGGGGTCGGCAGGGTACGTGCGCTCCACCTTATCCAACACCGGCAGCGCCTCGTTACAACGATCCAGCGCCGCCAGCACCGAGCCATAACTCACATAGTAAAAGCCCACCGTGCGGTCAGTCAGCGGCAGCGGCTGCACTGCTGTACCCTTGAGATGGTCGAAGCCCACGAAACGCTTCTGCAGATCTTTGATGATCGCGCCGGTTTCTTCAGCCGTACAGCCCTCCACTGCACATTTCAATACCGGCACCGCACCCTCGTAATTACGGGCTTTGATGTAAATAATACCCAGTTCCGCGTAGGTATTCGGATTAGTGGGATCCATCAACAAGGCCCGCTCGGCGTTGCGCGCTGCGATGAAAAACTGCCCCATTTGAGCATAGGTTTTGGCAATAGCGATGTAGGGCGTTGGGTCATTGATTCCCAACCGTTGATTGATTTTCGCGGCCTGGTCAAAAAAGTCCAGCGCCTTTTGGTAAAGGGCTTTGCGATAGGCCTCACTGGCTTCCGCTGAACCACCCAGGTGCCGATAAATCAGCCCCGCCCGCAGGTAGAAAAAGGTGAGGTTGGGCGCTAACTGGATGGCCTTCTCGTATTCCTGAATAGCCTTGTTGTATTGGCCTAAGGTTTCCAACACCGCGGCATACACCCGGTGGGTATCCAGCAAATCGGGGCCATATTGCACTGCCAGTTCGGCAAAGCGATTGGCCTGAAGCCATTTTTGCTGGTCCAACAGCACTTCGGCATCATAGGCCAGGGCCAGCGGGTCGTTTTTCGCGAGCACGAGCGCGCGGGCCGCCTCGCTCTCCGCTTCAGCCAGCCAGCGGTCAGATTCCTCAACCGAGGCCAGGTTCGAAGTAGCCAGCCAGTCCAGGGCAAAAGCGCGCACGGCATGGGCGCGTGGGTCGTCAGGGGCAACTTCCACCGCCTTGTTCGCGGAAGCCAGGGCTTCTTGCCGCCGCACGAATTTTTGCTCGTCGGTGGGGAGCAAAGCCGAGGAATACACCTGCACGCGCGCCAGTTCTGCCCACAACTGACCGTTGCGCGGGTCCAGGCGCGTGGCCATCTTGTAAGCCTGAATGGCCGCGTCGAGGTTGCCGGCAATAAACTGAGCATTGCCCTCTTCCGCCCAAGAAACTGCGCTGCGGGTCGGCGTAGGGGTGGGGGCAAACAAATCAGGCCGTGGCACCCGCCCGGAAAGCAGTCCCCAATCGAGGGCGATGCCCAGCAAAGCCAACACGAGATAGAGCAGCACCCGCCCGGGGCGGGAATGCGGCTCTTGGTCGGCAAAATGAATGTCGTCGCCGCGAAGTTCCATAGCCGGGTTTCCTACGGTGCAGGGGTAGCGGTCGCCGCAGTGCCGGTCCCCGTTGCTGCGGGGGTCGGCGTGGTCGCCGCTTGGGCGCTACACTGGCTGATGCCCTGGTGCGCGTTGTAAACTGCTGCTTCGTCAGTAGGCACCCCGGCCAAAATAGCCTGGAAAACTGGGAGGGCCTCATCGCAACGGCCAATCTTGACCAGCGCGAGGCCGTAAACGCTGTAATAGTCAGCCACGCGGCCGTAGTCCAGCGGTAAGCCTTTCACAATTACACCATCTTTCGTCGTGCCGCCTTTGACAGCCAGCGCCAATTCCTTCACTGCGTCGGTGTATTTGCCATTTTTGTAGAGAATCAGGCCATAGTTCCCGTGCATATAAGGGTTGCCGGGGGCTTCCTCAGCAGCCTTTGCCGCGTATTGCAGCGCCCGGCCATATTGCCCTTGCAAGGCATAAGTCGTGGCAATGTAGGCATCGGGCATGGGGTCTGCCGGGTTGAGGGCATTGGCACGCGAAAACTCGTCAATGGCATCGTTGTAATCTCCCTGGGCACGGTAAAGCAACCCCAGGGTAATGTGCAGGCTGGGGATGTTATCGTTGATTGCCAAAGCCGCTTTGTACTCTTCCACAGCCCGCTTGTAAAGGCCCTCGGCAAAGAGCACGTAGCCGTAAATCTGGCGCACTTCCAGGTCACTGGGGGCAATAGCCAGCGCCTTACGAAGCTCCTCATCAGCCTTGGGGTAAAGCTCCTGGTCAGCATAAAGCGCAGCCAGGAAGGCATGAGCCAGGGCGTCGTTGGGGTCAAGTTCCAGCGCCCGTTGCAGCTCGGTCTGTGCCTCAACATCGTTGCCAAGTTTGTAGAGGGCATAGCCGCGCAGCGCGTGGGCACGGGCATAATCGGGGTTGAGCAAAAGAGCATTCTCGGCGCTTGTCAGCGCAGCCGCATATTGCCCGGCCAGCAACTGGATGCGCGCCAGAGCAGCGTGCAGGGAAGGCTTATCGGGGTTGTGCAAAATGGCCTGTTGGTAAGCCTGGATGGCGACTTCCAGTTGCCCTTTGCGGAAAGCCTCCTGGGCCTTGGTGAGATAGGCTTCAGGGTTAATGGTCGGGGTAGGCGTCGGCACAAAAGGCTTTGGCATTGCCGGCACCACGACCTGATTGACGTAAACCATCACCGCGATCAACAGCAGCAGCACCAGCAAGCGAATGGGATTGCTGCGGCGGCGCTGCTTGCGGCGCATACTCCACTTACTTCCATGTAGTTCCATAGGCTCCATCATAACCCGCTTGAGGGTAAGCGTCAAGCAAGGCAGAATCGCACGAGGCCAGTCCTTATCTGGCTTTAACAAAAAAGCCCCCCGGCAACACCGAGGGGAAGGTGACCCATGCAGGACTCGAACCTGCAACCAAGGGCTATGGTTTTCTAGGGATTATGCTCTCTGATGGAAGGTACTGCTGGAAGTCCTCTATGGTAAGCGCCCGCGTGTAACGCTCTACCATGTCCAGCCCCTCCCATCCGCCAGCCAGTTGCACAAGGCGCGAGGGCGCGCCGGCGCGAATGGCAAGGGTAGCAAAGGTGCGCCTGAAATCGTGGGGGCTAATCAATCCTATCCCCGCCTGTTTGCCCAATTTCCGAAAGATGATTTTCAGGCCGCTGGGGGTAAGCGATGTACCTGGCTTTTTGCCCCCAATAGACACAAAGACCGTTTGTGTTCCCTCGCTCGCCTCCCGTGCTTCAAGCCAGGCGCGTAACGCTTCTTCTGTTGGCTCCCCAAAAATGCAGGTGCGCCACTTGCCGCCTTTGGCGAGCACTGAAAGGCGGCGGGCTTCCAGGTCTAAAAAGCGCATCTCCAACCGGCACACCTCAGACGCCCGCAGGCCGGTGTCCAGTAAGAGCAGGATTAGTGCGCGGTTGCGCTTTCCAATGGGGGTATCAGGAAGGATTGCCAGCAAACGAGTAATTTGCTCGGGTGTGAGAGTGCGCTGGGGTTTGCCCCGTTCTTTGCGCTGGAAACGGTATCGCAGGGCAGGGTGCAATTCGCCATGCCGCCAGCGCAGGAAATTCCGCACCGCGATATAGGCCAGCCAGCGCATGTTTTCACCCCAACTTTCGTGCCCTTCCAGCCACCGCTTGAACTCAATGGCCGTGAGGGTGGACGTGTCGGCGACGTCTTCCAGAAACAGCGTCAGGACGCGGCGGTAACTGGCTTCAGTGGCTACGCTCCAAGAGTGAGTGGCGAAGAAATCGTCAAGTATCCGCATTGGTTTCCTCCTTGCTCTTGGTGGTAATTCCCCCAAACGTACCACCCTTTTTACAATTGCTTTGTTGACAGGGGAAATCATGTCGCACAATTCGGCTATAATAGGAAGCAGGAGGTGAGTCATGTCTAATCCATGCAATGATCAATTTTCTCTTTCTATCAAGCCACAACTGCTCTCGTGGCTTCAAAAGGCTAAAAGGGCCTCAAAGGGACGTTTCGTAGTTTATTCCGCAGTTTTTGGAGTGTTAGAAGCAATACGCGAGCACGGTTGGCCAATAGCCCGCTCATACTACGTAAGCAAGGGCAACCAAATCCGGATGAACAAGCACAAATTTGAGAAAGTGCTTACACGCGCCCTCGGGCCAAAACGCACTGCCCTTCTAAAAGTACCAAGAGAAGGCGGCAGAACAACACGCAGCACCCCAGCAGTAGCAGATAAATTCGTGGACTGGCTGAAGTCCGTCTTCCCACCCGAATTAGACAGTGAAACGGCGAAAGATTATGCCGATTGCTTGGAACTTTTTGCTTCAGAAGATTTTGAACAATTCATGCTTTCACAGGCGGGCATCTCTGTTCCCAAGCCGTCCCCTCAATTTCCGCTTTCTGAATTTGTGCAAAAAATCATTGAAAAGGCAGGCAACAAGCGAGGGGCAGTTATTCACCACTTGGTTGGGGCTAAACTCGCTATCAGATTAGGGCAAAGCGACGAGCTGGAGCCGCGCCCCTATACAGCAGCAGACAAGCAAATCGACGTGCCCGGAGACTATTGGTACCGCAATACAGCCTTCCACGTCACGGCCGCGCCGTCAGGGGAACTTCTGAAAAAATGCCAGGATAACCTTGCCAAAGGTTGGAGAGTGTGGATAATTACGCTGCGAGAGGGCGTGGAGACAGCCAGAATATTGGCAAAAGACCTGGACGCGAAATTAGCAAAAAACATACAAGTAGTATCCGTGCCAGAGTTTGTAGGGCAGAACCTTGAGGAAATTGGCGCTTTTGCGTCTGACAATATCGCTCAACAAGCAGAAAGATTACTTCAGGAGTACAATGATAGAATAGACAAAGCAGAAGACGGCGACCCTACTCTAAAAATAATTTTTGGCTCCTGAAACTTGCTTCATGACGAGGCGTTATGAGTATTAGCGCGAACGGCATTCAGTTTACAGTAGCAGAATATTTTGCAGGTATTGGGCTGGTGCGCATGGGATTGGAACGTTGCGACGGTCAAGTGGTTTGGGCAAATGACATTTCTGCTAAAAAGTTTGAAATCTACAAGGCATTCTTTCCCTCCGCAGAGCAAGAATACGTGGTAGAAGACATCTTCAGTATCAACCCTGACAACATTCCAGCAACTACCCTGGCAACTTGTTCATTCCCTTGCATTAACCTTTCTGTTGCGGGGAAAATGGACGGCATCCACGGGAAACACTCCAGCGCGTTTTGGGGGTTCGTGCGCGCTATAGAACACCAAAGAGGTAAGGGGGAACATCCTCCCCTAATAATGGTGGAGAACGTTCCTGGCTGGCTATATTCCAACAAAGGGCAAGACTTTCGCCTAACAGTTCAGGCGCTAAACGATTTGGGCTACGTGTGCGACGTTTTCACAGTAAACGCCCGCAGTTTCGTTCCCCAAAGCAGATTGCGCGTATTTCTAATCGGGATGCGAAGTGATGTTTTTGGGCAAGCAGACGATGGAGAGGTTTACGCCGCCCACGTACAAAAACGGTCTGCACTTTTAGCGCCCGACAGCCTGCGGCGCAGCATTGAAACGTGCAAAGATTTAGCCTGGAAATGGTTAGACATCCCCGAACCACCGCCATTGAAGAAAACAGGTTTGGCGAGCATCGTTGAGGATTTACCGGAAGACCATCCTCTTTGGTGGCCAGAGAAGGAAGTGCAACGGCATTTGGAAATGATGGCAGCAAGCCATCGCGAGCGCGTCAAGGCACTTATGGAGAAAAATGAAATTTCCTACCGCACCTTTTTCCGCCGAATGCGAAACGGCAAACAGCGCGTTGAAGTGCGGCGCGATGAAATAGCAGGATGCCTGCGAACCGCTGTGGGCGGAAGCGCCCAACAATTTATCTTACAAGCAGGGAAAGGCCGCATTCGCATGAGACACATGACGCCTCGCGAATACGCTCGTTTACAAGGTACACCCGATGCTTTTTTTCTCCCTCCCAACATTGGGCGCGTACAGGCTCTCACCGGATTTGGAGATGCTGTTTGCGTTGACGTCATCGAATGGATTGCCTGCAATGTAATTACGCCCCTTGTAAAACAAATGAGCGTTTCGCTGTCTCCAAATTATGCCCGACAACTTGTCTCCTGAAAACCGCCGCAAGGCCATGAAAGCCATTAAAAGCAAAGGCACATCGCCAGAGCGCTCTTTGTGGGCGATGCTTGCCGGAATGCGGTTGAAGGGTTGGCGAAAAAACGCCCAAGATCTACCGGGAAAGCCCGACGTGGTCTTCGACAAAGAGAAAGTGGCCATCTTCATAGACGGCTGCTTTTGGCACGGCTGCCCTATATGCAACAGGGGCGTTCCAGAAAACAATCGCGAGTATTGGGTTCGCAAGATTGAGCGGAACCAGCAGCGTGCCAGAGAAGTCACAATGGCGTTGCAAAAAGCGGGGTGGGTTGTGCTGCGCTTTTGGGAGCACGAAATGCGGCGAGAACGAAATACAATACGAGAAAAGATTAGGCGAGAAATCATTCTGAGAAGAAACGCCCCCTAATCCTGCGCCAAAATACACTAAAAACTTGGATGGAAAAGCAAATGTACCCCACAATCTCCTCCGTAGTTGAGTTAAAAGCGTTAATTGACAATCAAGTTGAAGAATCAAAATGGTTGGACTATAAGCGCGAAATACACTTGTCTTCAGATAAGGATAAGAGAGAGTTTCTCAAAGATGTGTCCGCTTTCGCTAACACAGAAGGTGGCTATCTTGTATATGGCGTGGCAGAACAAGAAGGACGCCCGGCAAATATCATTGGGGTTGAGGGAAATATTGATGAAATCAAATTGAGGATGGAGCAAATCCTCGAAACAGGATTAAATCCTCGTTTATACGGACACACCATTACCCCTTACACACTTGAAGGCAAAACGGTATTAGTGATCCATATACCTGTCAGTTGGAACCGTCCTCACATGGTATTGAAAGATGATTATAGATTTTACGAGCGCACAAATGCGGGGGTAGCACGGATGGACGTAAGCGGTTTGAAAAACGCTTTTTTAGAGGCCGTCTCTCTCGTAGAGCGCGCCGAGGCGTTCCGTCAACATCGCGCAGAAGCAATCTTACAAAATCCGACCCTAAAACAGAGAGAAACCAACAAAAAGCAAGGGGTTGTTGTATGGCATTTCCTTCCTTTCCAATCTTTCTCGCCAGGTTTTCAAATAGATTTGAGCAACGACGAGACCTTACAAGGCTTTTACAAGCTAAAAGATGTTCATAGAGGAAGGTTCAATTTCGAGGGATACCAACGAGGTAACTGGTACGAAGACTCGCTCCTTGAAGAATACTGGCAAGTTTTCAGAGATGGGAAAATAGAATATGTATCCGCACGAACTATTATGACTGTTCATGACAAGGTTTCCTTGCCATTAGGGCGCATAGACTACCTTACGGCAAACTTCTGGCTCCCTAATTTATCTTTGCTCCAAAAATTACTACATCTTTCCCCCCCTTATCTCATGGGGCTATCAATACTGAACATACAAGGATTAACTCCCTTTATCAATCCATCCAAAACATTTAGTATACCTACACCGATCCCCAACCGCGACCATTTATTTTTCCCTTACCAAGCACTTGAAGACTGGTCACAAGGCTCCTTGTTTGAAGCATTACACAACCTGCTTGAACAGTTTTGGCAAAGTTTTGGAATCTCCCAAGACTTGTACTTTGAGGATGACGTAACAAAAGCACTGGACACAATCTTCCTAATGGAATAAGCGAACTCTTCGCTTTATAAAAACAGCACGGCGGGTAGCCGTGCTGTTTGCGTTTGGGGGTCAGGCATAGGCAGGGATATTCACGGGCAAGCGCACAGGATGACGGTGGAAGAAAGCGGCAAGCGCGTCTTCCGTAAGCATCCACGCTGTAGAGGGCAGTCGTGAGACGACCTCCTCCTTGAAAACGCCCTTCAAATCCTCGGCGGCTTCCTCGTTGCCGAGACAATCCGCCAGGATGGAGAGCGCCAAATCCGCCGGGCCGCTGCCAGCGTAGCCCCACTCGAAGCCTGTAGGGCTGTGCATCTCCACGTGGCGCAAGAGGAAAGAGTTTCCATCCCGCACCACGTGCACCCGCGGCCCTTCGGCGGTGCGGAAGCCCACATAGGCTACGCGAGCAGCAGCCATCGAAGCCATGAGCACATGCTTACAGATATGCCCGTGGCCGTGGCGCTGCCAGTCGGGGCAGGTGCAGACGGGCATTCCTGCCCCAAAGCGCACTTTGTAGGCCGTGCCGTCGGTTTTTGCCACCTGATAAAGACCAGGCCGCAACTCGCTGACGGTGTACTCGCCCTTTGCCAGCCCTTCCACCGCGCGCTGGTAGCGCGCGGCAAGGGCGGTTTGCGTGGCGGGTTTCCGCCGGCGCGGGCTTTTGCGTTGCCCGCTGATGGCAGCGCCCAACCTGGCCGCTTGGGTGCCAGTAAGACCGTACATGACTCACCTCCTGAAGGACTGCCCCGCCGCACGCGCGGGGCAGATGAATGAGTTTCATTGCCCGGCGTGCGCGGATACAGCCACCAGAAGGCGGCCACTATTCGCTTGGTAAGGTGCTGCCTTGCCTGAACAACCCCGCTTCAGGGGCGTGTCGCCACGTCCCCAAAGCGGGAGTGTCCAGCATCTGGCAGGGGCAGGGCGTGGACACCCTGCACCCCGCCAGTAAGCGTCAAGGGAGAGAGGCGGGTAGCCTCTCTCTTTTGGCACCTTGACGATTAGAAGGGAATGTCATCGTCAAAGTCAAAGGGCGGTTCGGGCGGCGGCGGGGGAGCGCCGTTGCCCTTACCGTTGTGGCCGTTGCCGTTCACCGTTTCCGGCTC
>DRMV01000040.1 GCA_011322445.1 Chloroflexota bacterium
CGGCTCAAACGAGCCGGTGCTCGATGGACGCCATACGGGGCTGAAATGACCGCCAAAGCGCGAGCAGCCTGGTTGAGCGATGCTTGGTCTCCCACCACCGGCTGGCCCCTTGCTGCCTGATTCTACAACTTATGAGTGCTCCCAAACGCCATAAGTTTCCCTATCTTGAGCAATTCCATAGTACAATTGGAAGTATCAATACCTTCTGCTCCCACGGGGCTTGCATGTCAATCTCTCTTCACCTCTACGGCACGATTGCCCAACACGCTGGCGGGAAACACATCGCCACCCTCACTATTCCCCTGGAAGGCACCACCACCGTGCGAGAACTGCTGGCCCGCTTCAGCATTCCTCCTGAAGAAACCGGGTTAGTCTTCATCAACGCCGTGCTTCACGACCTGCCTGGGCTGCACCTTTCGCTCGACGACCCTGTGCACGACGGTGACCATGTGGGAATTTTTGCCGCCGACTATGTCTGGCCTTACCAGTATCGCGGGGGAGCACCCATGTCATCCAAACTGGCAGCCTACACCCAAACCCACGATTACCTCAGGCATCGGCCGCGAGAGGCACAATAGCCCTGTCCGTTCCATTTCCTTTTTTCTCTTGGAGGCACCTATGGCACGCAAAATTCTCCGCATCAACATGACCGACCTCAGCGCCACTTACGAGGACCTTCCCGAGAAGTGGGCCAAGTGGGCCGGTCGTGGGCTGACCTCGTCTATTGTGTTCGACGAAGTCGACCCCACTTGCCACCCGTTAGGGCCCAACAACAAACTGGTGATCGCCCCCGGGTGGGTTTCCGGCACGCCTGCCGCGCCCAGCAACGGCCGCACCTCTTTCGGCGGCAAAAGCCCCCTCACCGGCACCATCAAAGAGGCCAACTCCGGCGGGCTTTCCAGCCAGAAAATCGCCAAACTGGGCCTCGCCGCCATCATTCTGGAAGGCCAGCCCAAAGACGGCAAGTGGTACACCATCTTCATCAACAAAGACGGTGTGAAATTTGAAGATGCCAGCGACCTGCTGGGCAAAGGCATGGAAGAAGTCGACCGCCTGATGTGGGAACGCTACCCCAACAAACCTGCCGTCATCGGCATCGGGCCGGTCGGTGAACGCCTGGCCGCCAATGCGGGCATCTCAGTGAACGACCCCGAAAACAACCCCGGCCGCTACGCTGGCCGTGGGGGGCTGGGGGCCGTGATGGGCGCACGCCACGTCAAAGTCATTGTCGTGGATGACAAAGGCGGCCCTGGCGTGGAAATCAAGAACATGGACCTCTTCAAGAAGGGGCGCAAGAAGCTGACCAACGCCATCCTGGCGCACGACCTGACCAAACAGGGCGGCGGGTTGAACGCCTACGGCACTGACGTGTTGATGAACATCATCAACGAAGCCGGCGGCCTGCCGACCCGCAACTTCTCCAGCGGCCAGTTTGAGGGCGCGGCCAAAATCTCCGGCGAAATGATTGCCGAAATCGTCGCCGAGCGCAAAGCCGGCATGACCGGCCACGCCTGCCACCCCGGCTGCGTGATTCAGTGCTCCAACATCTACCCCGGCCCCGACGGCACCATCATTGCCTCCCCTATCGAATATGAAACTGCTTTTGCCCTTGGCGCTAACTGCGGCATCGACGACCTCGACTTCGTCGCCAAGATGACCAAAGCCTGCAACGACCTCGGCCTCGACACCATCGAGATGGGCAACACCATCGCCATCGCCATGGAAGCCGGGCTGATCGAATTCGGCGACAAGGAAGGCGCACTGGCGCTCTTCGACGAAATCGCCAAAGGCACACCTCTGGGGCGCATCCTTTCCAACGGCGTGGAAGCCACCGCAAAAATGTTTGGCGTCCACCGCGTGCCCACCGTGAAAGGGCAATCCATGCCCGCTTACGAGCCGCGCGCCATCAAAGGCATCGGCTTCACCTACGCGACCAGCACGATGGGCGCCGACCATACCTCCGGCTACACCATCGCCCCCGAAATTGCCGGGGTAGGCGGCAAAGTGGACCCGATGACCTACGAAGGGAAAGCCGACCTCTCCCTCGCCTTCCAGGCTACCACCGCCTTCATCGACAGCAGCGGCTACTGCCTCTTCATCGCCTTCCCCATCCTCGACATCGAAGAAGGCTTCCAGGGCATGGTGGAAAGTGTGGCCGGCGTGATGGGGTGGGATCCCGAAAGCACCGACGTGGTAGCCCTCGGCAAGGAAGTGCTCAAGAAAGAGCGCCTGTTCAACGAGCGTGCCGGCTTTACCAACGCCGACGACCGCCTGCCGGAATTCATGCGCTACGAGAAACTCCCGCCGCACAACGTGGTGTGGGACGTGCCCGACGAAGAAATCGACAAAGTGTACGCCTGGGTGCACGAAGACTAACCCCAGCCCTGTCACCAGCAAATGCCAAAGTAGGGGCAAGTCTGAGACTTGCCCCTACTGCCCATAAAAGGACAAGCGAGGTGGTATGCAAGTCGAAGTCCGTGTCTTTGCCACGTTGAGGCCCTACCTTCCCGACCTGGGCATCGGGGAAGCCAAAACCGTGGAAATTCCAGAAGGCACCACAGCCGCCGAACTGGCCCAACGGCTGGGCATTCCTTTGGATGAGGTCAAAATCATCATGCGCAACGGCCTCCAGGTCGAGCCAGAAGAAAGGCTCGCCGATGGCGACCGGATAGCCTACATCCCTGCGGTGGGAGGCGGTTGAAATGCCAACCTTCGTGCATCCGCTGTGGGGATACGCCCTCGATTACCCCAACGGCTGGGTATGGGAAGAACAGGGCGAAGTGACCGCCTTCGGGCCTCACAAAGACAAACTGAACACGGAAAACCTGCAACAGGCCGGGCATTTTGCCATCCGCCCCGAGCTCAACCCCTACCTGCGTCCCATTGAACCCCTTTGGACGGAATACATCACCCGCGTCAGCATCATGAAAGGGGCCAAAAAAGTCGGGGCTTCGCCGCTGAAAGTGGGCAACCTGGAAGGCTATGAATCAGAACTGCTTATGCCCGCCAGGCAAAAGCGTCGCCTGTGGGTGGGGTTGCTGGCCGCGGGAGGCATCATCCTGCATCTGATGCTCACCCACCCCACAGACGAGAAAGCCATTTTCCAGGCACCGGCCTCTCGCATGGTGCAAAGCCTGCGCTTCGTGGCCCACACCGCCTCCATCGCCACTACCGCCGCGGGGCTTCCCTTGCCGCCGCAGTATCACCCCACCGCGGTGGAAAGCGTGCTGGCCGACACCACCGCCGACCAGGGTTGGGAAGCCTGGACAGGCGATGCCCCCCTGGCCGCCTTGCAAGCCTTTTACCTGCGCGAACTGCCCCACCACGGCTGGGAAATCACGGCCTACTACCCCTTCCCCAACCGCGAGCCGAACATCCGGTTCGCCAGTTTCCTCGCCCAGCGCGATGACGCCCAGGCCATCGTCGCGCTCATTCCTTACGGAAGCCGCCCCATTCGCGGCCATCTCGCCATCCGCCTCACCCCCGGAGCAAAAGAGTAAACCCATGAACGACCTCAACAACCTGGAAATCGGCAAGACCCCCATCGCCAAAATTCAAATCAACATTTACGGCAAGTTACGCAAACGCCTGCCCTTGACCCGTGAAGTCGGCACGCGCGGCGTCATTGAAATGGAAGTGCCGGTAGGGGAAACCCTGGAAAACGTTTTGCAGCGCATTGGGGTCAGCAAAGACGACCTCTACACCATCTTCCTCAACAACCAGTTGCTAACCACCAAAAACGCCATGGCCGAGCACCTGGGCTACCAGCAATATTGCGAAAACTGCCACAATTGGGAACTCTGCGTCACCATGAACGACGGCGATGTAGTTGCGCTGTTTGGCCTCGACATGGCCACCCTGGTGATTTGACCACCTGCCGCCAGCCAGGGGGAAGTTCATCGGCCGCGCCGCGTTCGCGTCACCGAGCCTTCACAAAGTCAAAGGGAGCGCATCAACGTCACGTTCCGAGAGCACGAAACCCCTCTCCCGCTGGGAGAGGGGCAACCCATGACGTCCCCACTTCCCCTGCGAGGCGGCTTGATGCTATAATTCCCCCAGCGCCATGAAAACCGCCCTCATTCCCGTCGACCCGCTGGACGACCTCGCCGCCCTGCAAGATAAAATTGCCTGGGCAAAAGCGCCGCGGGCGTTGCTGCTGTGGCCCCAACAGGGCTGCGCGGTACAACGCACCCTCGACTTCGTGCGGCTACGGCGAGCAGCCGACGCGTTGGGCACACAAATCGCCATCATCACGCGCGCACGCGGCCCGCGGCGGGAAGCCGAAGCAGCGGGCATTCCGGTCTTCCCCGACCGGAAGACGGCGCTGCGCAAAGCATGGCGCTGGCGGCGGGTGCGCCTGCCACGACGGCGGCGTCACACCGATTTGTATGCCCTGCAAGCATGGGCACACCGTCCCCCACCCTGGAGCCGCCTCACCCCCCTCCAGCGATGGGGCGCCTTCCTCACAGGCGTGGCAGCGGTGTTGCTGTTGGCCGCCTTCACACTGCCCGGGGCACGCCTGACCCTGACCCCCACCCGCACCACCCGCACCCTGACGCTCACCGCGGTGGTCAGCCCGGCTTACACCGCACCCGACGCCACCGACCATTTACCCGCCCATTGGGAAACGGTCACCGTCGGCAACCGCGCCGCGCAGGAAGTCAGCGGCATCAGCCGCCTGCCCCAAACGCCAGCAAGCGTCACCCTTACCTTCACCAACCTGACTTCCCACGCCGTCGAGGTGCCCAAAGGCACGCGCGTCCACAGCCACACCGGCCACGTGGTGTTTCTCACCACGGAGGGCGCCCACGTGCCTGCAGGCCCCGGCGCCACCGCCGAAGTAACAGCAACCTCCATCCCGCGCGGCCGCGCTGCCAACCGCCCGGCGCATGACCTCGGCTTTCTGGAAGGCCCTCTGGCCTTCGAGGTTGCTGTCGACAACCCCTTGCCCGCGGCCGGGGGGCGCGACATGAGCGTGCCCGCCCCCACCGCCGACGACTACCAACGCCTGGAAGCCACCCTGCGGGCGCATCTGGCAACCCAGGCGCTGGCTACCCTGGAACGCAAGTTCCCCAACGCGTGGATCGTGTTGCCCTCGTTACAAACCGCCGCCGACCTGGAGCGCACCTTCGACCCACCCCAGCCCGCGCCCGCCAACATGCTGCACCTCACCTTGCGGGTGCGCTTCCGGGTTCTGATCGTTGACCCCAACGACGCCCGCACCCTGGCACGCCGCGCCCTCACAGCCCAGGCCCCCTCTGGCATGAGGCTGGTGCCTTCCAGCATTCAGGTGGAAGCCGGGGAAATCACACCGCGGGGCAACGACCGCTATGCGTGGCGCTTGCGCGCGCAGGGCGCCTTCATCGCACCCCTGGACGAGGAAACCGCCCGCCGCGTGGCTCGCGGCCACACCCCCGAAATTGCCGCTCAGCGGCTTCAGCAAGCCCTGCCGCTGGCCGCCTCCCCCAAAGTCACCCCCTGGCCGCGCTGGTGGCCGTGGGTGAGCCTGCTTCCCCTCCGCATTCAGGTCGTCATTCCCAATACCTGAACCTCTCTCGAATTCCTATGCGCATCTTAGCCATTGACCCCGGCGAAAAATTCATCGGCCTGGCGATTTCCGACCCCACGGCCACCATCGCAGGCCCCCTCACCGTGCTGCGGCATCGCGCGCGCGAAGCCGATGCCGAGGCCATTGCCCGCATCGCAGCCGAGCATGGCGTCGGGCGCATTGTGGTCGGGCAGGCCACCGACGCCGCTGGCCGCCCCACCACGCTGCAAGCGCGCCGCGCGGCCAACCTCGCCGCGGCGCTGAAAGAGGCCAGCCGCCTGCCTGTCATTTTGTGGGACGAAACCGGCAGCACGCAAAAAGCCCTCGCAGCGTGGAAAATGATGGGCACCGCGCGCCGCCGGCAACGTCGCCCCGATGCTGTTGCCGCCACCGTGATTCTGCAAAGTTACCTCGACGCCGGCGCGCCGCTCAACACTGAGCCATGAAACGCTTCGGCTGTCTGCTCACGCTACTGGTCGTGGTCGGGCTGGGAGGGATGGGCTGGCGCGCGTCTGCCGATACCCGCCAGGCGCAAGCCCAGTTTGGCCCTCCGGCAGCAGACCTGGGCTTCCTGACAACCTGGCGGCTAAGCCACACTTTGCTCACCTCACAAAACGCACTCCTGACGCCGGTGCCTGCGACGGCTGGTGCAACGGTGGAAATTGCCCCCGGCGAAAACGCTGCTGCCATCGCCCGGCACCTGCACGACGCCGGTTTGATCCCCGATGCCACCGCGTTCCTCGCCTACGTGCGCTACAAAGGCTGGGATACCGACCTGCAAGCGGGCACCTTCCGGCTGGCCGAGCCGCTTGCGCCGGTGGCACTGGCCGCCCGGCTGCGGAAAACCCCGCCCCAGGATGCCGTGGTGGTGGTGCTGCCCGGCTGGCGGCGGGAAGAGATCGCAGCCGCGGTGCCTTCCAGCGGCCTGGCGTTTACCCCGGCACAATTCCTGGAAGCCACTGCCCAGGCAACCGATGCCAGCCTGCCGATTATCCCCCCGCCCCACGCCTCGCTGGAAGGCTTCCTGGCACCCGGTCGTTATACTTTCCCGCGCGACACCACCCCAGCCAATGCCGTCGCGGCCATGCTGCACCGCATGGCCCAATGGCTGACCCCCGCCTGGCAAGCAGCCGTGCGCGCCGAGGGGCTGACGCCCTACCAAGCGCTTACGCTGGCTTCCATCGTGCAGCGAGAAACCCACCATCCCGACGAAATGCCCCACATTGCCGCCGTATATCTCAACCGGCTGCACCGCGGCATGCCGCTGGAAGCCGACCCCACCGTGCAATATGCTTTAGGCCAACCCGGCGCGTGGTGGCCAGCCCCTCTCACCGCCGCCGATTTGAAAGTCAATTCCCCCTACAACACCTACCGCCATGCAGGGCTGCCCCCGGCCCCCATCGACAACCCTTCCCTGCAGGCATTGCAGGCCGTGGCTCACGCGCCTGCCACCGACGATCTTTTCTTCCGCGCAGCGTGCGACGGCTCAGGGCGACACGTCTTCAGCCGCACCTTTCAACAGCACCTGCAAAATGCGTGCCCTTAATTCTGGCTTCGAGGAGACCGCTGTGGAAAACAACCTGCCAACGCTGGACATTTTACCCGTCGAAAACATCTTTCCGCACGAATATTATGATGAGCAACGCGCCCGCCCCCTGATGGAAAAATTGCGCACCGCGGGCGTGCTGAAGAACCCGCCCATCGTGATGCCTTTTTGCGATGGCAGCCACCGCTACATGATTTTAGATGGCACCAACCGGGTCACCGCGGTGCGCCTGCTGGGCATCCCTCACATCATCGTGCAAGTGGTCGAGCCCAACGCGCCCGGGCTGGCCCTCCGCACCTGGAACCATGTGGTATGGGGCCTGACGCCGGAAAACCTGCTGCTCGGCCTGCAGGAAACCGTGCCGCGCTTGCGGCCTTCCGTCTCGCTGGCGCTCAGCGTGGCCGCGCTTCACGAACGCAAATTGATGCTGGTGGTCAGCCTGCCCGATGGCCGGGTGTTTTCGGCGCCCCCTGAAGACGACGAGATCGCGACCATCGCGACCCTGAACGCGGCAGTACAAAGTTACCAACGGCGGGCTGCGCTGGACCGCACCAACGAGCACGATGCCCAGGTGCTCAAAGCCCTGTACCCCGACATCAGCGGTGTGGTCATTTTCCCGCCGTTCAAGGTCAAACAGGTACAGCGCCTGGTTTCAGAAGGGCATTTGCTGCCGCCGGGCATCACGCGCTTCATCGTGTCGCCGCGGGCGCTGCGGGTCAACTATTCGCTGGAAGCCCTGGCCGCGCCTATCAGCCTGGAAGAGAAACGCGCCCAGTTACGCGCCTGGCTGCAGGAACGCCTGGCAGCCAAAGGCGTGCGCTATTACGCCGAAGCCACGGTGCTTTACGACGATTGACAAGAAAAGCGCAAAGCGCCTTTTATAACCACAGGCCTGGCTCAAATGCCAGGCCTGTTTTTTCTCGAAGGAGAAGGGCTGCTTAGTGATTGCGGCGGTCGCGGTTGCCGCGGGAACGATTGTCCCGCCGGCCGCCGCGGTTGCTGCCGCCACGGCTGCCGCCGCGCGAGCGGTTGGGCTTGTCGTGCGCCTGGGCTTCCTCCACCGTCCAGCCTTCCAGCACAGCCTGGCGGGAAAGGCGAATGCGGCCGGTAGGGTCAATGTTCGTCACCATCACGGTGATTTCATCACCCACCCGAACCACGTCTTCCACACGGCGCACCGGCTCGGTATCCAGTTGGGAGATATGCACCATCCCATCGGTGTTGGGCAAAATTTCCACGAAAGCGCCGAAATCGGTCACCCGCACCACCTTGCCGGTGTAGATGCGCCCCACCTCAGGGGTTTCGGTCAGCGCCTCGATGCGCTCACGCGCCTGCGTCGCGCCGGCCATGTCGGGCGAGGCAATGTAAACCAGGCCGTCTTCCATGATGTCGATTTTGGTGTTGGTTTCCTCTTGCAGGCCGCGGATGGTCTTGCCGCCAGGGCCGATGATCGCGCCGATTTTATCCACCGGAATGCGGACGACGATCATGTGCGGCGCGTGGGGCTTCAGTTGCGGGCGCGGTTCGGGGATGACTTCCAGCATCTTGCCGAGGATGAACAGGCGGGCTTCCCGCGCCTGCGCCAGGGCCTGGCGCATGATTTCTTTGGTGATGCCCGCGATCTTGATGTCCATTTGCAAGGCGGTGATGCCTTTTGCGGTGCCCGCGACTTTGAAGTCCATGTCGCCGAGGTGGTCTTCCATGCCCTGGATGTCGGTCAGCACGGCATACTGCTCGCCTTCCTTGATGAGGCCCATCGCGATGCCCGCCACCGGGGCTTTGATAGGCACGCCGGTGTCCATCAGGGCAAGGGTGGAGCCGCACACGGAAGCCATCGAGGTGGAGCCGTTGGAGGAAAGCACCTCGGAAACCAGCCGCAGCGTGTAGGGGAATTCTTCTTCCGAGGGGATGACCGGCAGCAGCGCGCGTTCAGCCAGCGCACCGTGGCCGATTTCACGGCGGGAAGCGCCGCGCATCGGGCGCACTTCGCCCACCGAGAAGGGCGGGAAGTTGTAGTGGTGGATGTAGCGCTTGCTTTCGGTGGGGGTCAAGCCGTCGATTTCCTGCGCTTCGCGCGGGGTGCCCAGCGTAGCCAGGGTGAGCACCTGGGTTTCGCCGCGGGTGAACAGCCCGGAGCCATGGGCGCGGGGGCTGATGTCCACCTCGCACCAGATGGGGCGGATGTCGGTAGTGCCGCGGCCATCGGGGCGGATGCCTTCGTTGAGAATGCGGCTGCGCACGATTTTCTTGAGCACGTCTTCGAAAGCCACCTTGACGGGCAGGGCTTGCGAGGCATCTTCGCCCGCGAGGGCTTCCACCACCTCTTTCTTCAACGCGTCAATGCCATCGTTGAACTCGGCTTTGGTGTGCGGGGTTTCCAGCAGTTGCCGAATCCGGTCGGCAACCATGCCCTCAACCTGCTCCACCAGGCTTTCTTCCACCACAAAGGGCGTATAGGTGCGCTTGGGCTTGCCCAGTTCGGCAGCCATCTTTTCCTGAATGTCAATCATCGGCTGCAGCGCCTGATGGCCAAAGGCCAGGGCTTCCACCATCACCTCTTCAGGCACTTCGCTCGCCCCGGCTTCCACCATCAAAATGGCATCGCGAGTGCCGGCAATGCGCAGGTCGAGGGTCGACTTTTCCAGTTCGGGGAAGGTGGGGTTGACCACAAACTCGCCGTCAATGTAGCCAATGCGCACCGCGCCCACCGGGCCATGCCAGGGGATGTCGGAAATCATCAACGCGGCCGAGGCAGCGTTGATGGCAAGGATGTCGATGGGGTTTTCTTCGTCGGCCGAAATGGAATAAAGCACCACCTGGACGTCGTTCCGCAGGTCTTTGGGAAAGAGCGGGCGCAGCGGGCGATCGACCAGGCGGGCGGTGAGGGTGGCTTCCTCGGAAGGGCGGCCTTCGCGGCGGAAGAACGAGCCGGGGATGCGCCCACCGGCGTACATGCGCTCTTCGTAGTCCACCCGCAGGGGGAAAAAGTCAATGCCTTCGCGGGCTTCTTTGCTCATGGTCGCCGCGGCAAACACCATGGTGTCGCCCAGGCGGACGGTGACGGCACCGTTGGCCTGCATCGCCAACTTCCCGGTTTCGATGACGACGGTTTTGTCGCCAACCACGGTTTCGTAACGGTGGTTTTGGGGTTTCATAGGACCTCCATAGGTCGCCCGTCCGGTCAGGGACTGGAATCCACAGCCAACGAGGTTGGCCGCAGGCTCCAATTCCCAACCGGCGGGCAGGTAAAAGGGTTTTACAACAAGGGGAAGCCGGGCAGATAGTGGCATCCCCCTGAATCACAATGAAAGCACGACATAAAAAACGCGTAGGCGTCGGAAGCGCCTACGCGCGGATGCCTTCCCGCTCACTTACGGCGAATACCCAGCCGCTCGGTGAGTTCCAGATAGCGGGGATAATTGGTACGGCGCAGGTAGTTGAGCAAGCGTCGCCGCCGCCCCACCATCTTCAGCAGCCCGCGGCGGGAAGATTCGTCGTGCTTGTGCACCTTCAGGTGTTCCGTGAGTTGCTTGATGCGGGTGGTGAGGATGGCAATCTGCACCTCAGGGGAACCCGTATCTTTTTCGTAACGGTGGAAGGTCTCGATGACCTCGGTTTTGGTGGTTTTATCTAAACCCATGACCATGCATCTCCTTTTGTGCAAGTCTCCAAGACGATAGCCGCAGCCGTCGTCTGGTCAAGTCAGCGGCGGTGATTATACCACAAAGCGCAAAAACCCGCGCGGCAGAGAGCACCTTGGGAGCACTCATAAGTTGTAGAATCAGGCAGCAAGGGGCCAGCCGGTGGTGGGAGACCAAGCATCGCTCAACCAGGCTGCTCGCGCTTTGGCGGTCATTTCAGCCCCGTATGGCGTCCATCGAGCACCGGCTCGTTTGAGCCG
>DRMV01000041.1 GCA_011322445.1 Chloroflexota bacterium
ACACGAAAATAGTCCGGGCTGGCTGGTTTTGTGTTAGGATTTCTGCGCATGGCGTAACCTCGCTAAAGTGGTTTTGGGACACCCTTTTTAGCAGGTTACGCCTTCTTTTTCAACTCCTTTCCGATTTTTCGGATAGAGTCTAAAGGAGAAAGCCCCTATGCCCCGCAGAAGGAGCACGGCATGAGCGTTTATGTGATCAATGGTCAGGCAGTGCATGTGGTCGAAGAAGGCCCGCCTCAATATCAAACGGCACTGCTGGTGCATGGTTGGTGTAGTTCCTGGTATGCCCTCTCGCCGCTCATCGGCATGTTGAGCCAGCGTTTCCATTGCCTGGCTGTTGATTTGCCAGGGTATGGTAAATCGCCGCCCTTCCCGCACCGGGCTACCATTACGGCCTATGCTGACCTGCTTGCCGAGCTCATCCGCCAGACCAGCGATGGACCTGTGGTGTATGTCGGCCATTCCATGGGCGGGATGATCGGCCTGACGCTGGCGCTCAAGTACCCTATGCTGCTGGAGCGCATGGTGCTGATTGACCCCACTGTGACGGGCAAACTTTCGACTTTTATCAACCTCTTCGTTTCGCCGGTAACGATGTTAGAGCGGTTTGGGCTGGGGCAGTTGATCGTCTGGCTGGTCGAGCGGATGTTCGTCGGTGTGACCGACCGGTTGATGCGGCCGGCTTCCTTTGCCGAGCGGTCGGGGATTACCGAGCGCGATTACCTGCGCTTGCGGGAAGACGCCCGGCGTCCAGGCCAGGGGCGGGTGCGCGCCGAATGCTTCCTTGCCATGCGGGAAAACGACCTTACCGGTCGTCTGAAAGCGTTGCGCGTTCCCGGGCTGGTGCTTTGGGGGGCCGAAGATAATACCGTGCCCTTGCGCGATGCGGGGGTGGTGGCCGACGAATGGTCCGAGGCCGACTTGCGCATTTTGCCCAAAGCGGGGCACTGGCCGCATTTCGAGCGCCCCGACCAGGTGCGCCGGCTTGTGGCGGCTTACCTGGGGTTGCCGCGCAGCAGCCCCTGGTTGCTGCCGCTGGGCCCTCAAGAGGCCACTCGCCTGGAAGAAGTTGCACGCTTTCTGCAGCGTGCCGA
The DNA here is from genome assembly GCA_011322445.1 of Chloroflexota bacterium. Classification (NCBI taxonomy): domain Bacteria; kingdom Bacillati; phylum Chloroflexota; species Chloroflexota bacterium. Next base: position 1,095 of record DRMV01000041.1, read on the forward strand.
TTTGGGGCGGGGCTTGAGCGATACCCAGCGGCTGCGGCTGGCAGGGCAACTGGACGTGCGTCGCCTGCAACCGGGTGAAGCGCTGGCGTATGCCGGCACGCCAGGTGATGAACTCTTCATTGTTTGGGAGGGCACGGTGGAAGTGTGGTCTGAGGAAGAGCAGGGGCGGCGGGAGCGGATGGCTGTGCTGCCCCCTGGCCGCATGACGGGCGAATTGGCCGTGCTGGATCAAGAGCCGCGCACCGCCGACCTGATCGCTGGGCCGGAAGGTGCGACCGTGTTGGCGCTTTCCCGAGCACGGCTGCTCTCGTTGGCCGAGGACGACGCCGTGCTCGGCACCCATTTGCTTCTCAACCTGGCAACCGCCATGTCGCAGCGGGCGCGCTATATTCTGTGGCAACTCGAACAGGCACGACGGGAAGGCGAGCGGTCTGCTTTCGAAGGTGTGTTGTTGCCGGGAAAAGAGCGTCCCCCTTCCGGCTTGCGCCCCCCGCAGGTCATGATGTGAGGGTGGCGCTTAAAGCGTCAGACGCCTGAGTGAGGGGGGCACCCAGGCGTCCGACGCTCACTATTATACACGAAAACCGCCGAAAAAACGTTGCAATTTCGTTGCAAAACGAAAGGCCAGGGAAGGCCGTTAAAAGCGCAAGCGCACTGAGTGAGGGGGGCACCCAGCACGCTTGCGCTTGTATTGTAGCACAAATTGTACAAAAATGCAATTTTAGACTTGCGAAATTCGTTTAGCGTTGGATGGTGTAGGTGTCGATCACTTTCCCATTGATGGTCACAAACTGAAAGGTCAGGTGCTGCGCGTCGGCCTCGACTTTGAGCGCCCCGTAGTTGGCGTTGTAGCGGAGTACACTACCAGGGATCGGCGTCTTGTTGGGAAAGGGATAGCGGCTGACGCCCCCCAGGCCGTTCACAATGTAGACGATGCCGTCGCGCATAATGCGTTCATAATCGTGGTCATGGCCGGTAAGCACCGCGGTTGCGCCCCACTGGGCGAAAGGCCAACGCATGCGCTTGGTGCTGCCGTGGCGGCCAGAAGAGTAAGGGGGATGGTGAAAGACAACGATTTTCCATGGTTCGGTAGCCGCGGCCAGTTGTTCCTGCAGCCATTGGGCTTGTTTGCCGTCGGGTACTGCGCCGTCGGGCTCGTGGTAGTCGCTGTCGAGGACGAAAATGTGCACCGGCCCGCGTGCGAACTGATAGTACCGCCCGTTGCCAAGGGGGCGCAGGTAGCGAAGATAAGCATCAATTTTACCGGTGCCCCAATCGTGGTTACCCAGGGCGGGGAAAAAGTGCCCGGCGGCGATGTCTTCCCCATAGTATTGGAGGACGTTCCGCTGCATCGTGTTGGCGCCGCCGACGGGGTAGTCGTTGTCGCCCAGGGAAAGGATGAAGTCGGGGTGCCAGGAATGTACCAGGGCAGCCACGGCGGCCTCGGCCTGGCCGCTTTCGCCGAAGTCGCCGATGACGGCAAAGTGCACCTCAGGAGGCGAAAAGAGGGGTGCCGCGGCGCCAGGGGCTGGGGTGGGCGAAGGCGGCAGCGGGGTGGCAGAAGCAGGGGCAAAAGGCGTGGCGGTATCTGTAGGGGCGAGGACGGTGGTTTGGAAAACGACCGTGGGGGTGGGGGAAGGGGCCGCGGCACAGGCGCCGAGCGCACCGGCCGCGATGAGGGCGAGCAACCAGATCAAGCGACGAAGGCGCATGAGAGACTCTCCTGGTGCCTGGCAGGTGGTTTTATCGATCTTCCGGGCGAGGGGTATCTTTGCCCACCGTGGGGTTCCAGTTCATGTAAGAAGTCAGGTTGCGGTAGAAGTAGCCGCGCCCGCGAAAGCGCACGAATTTGAGGGGATAGCGATTGGCGCGCACGTGAATGCGGTCGCCGTCTTCCAGGGCTACGGGGTCGTGGCCGTCAACGCTCACCACAGCCTCATGGGTCACGCCAACTTCCAGCGTGACCGTGCTGCCTTCGGAAAGCACCACTGCCCGGTCTACCGAAAGGTGCGGCGCGACCGGCATCAGCAAAATGTTCCGCAGTTCGGGTGGCAAAATAGGCCCCCCCGCGGCTAAAGCATAGGCCGTCGAGCCGGTGGGAGTGGCTGCAATCAACCCATCGGCGACGTAGCGCGCCAGCAACAGGTCGTCGACAAACGCGGTCACTTTGATGGGCCGCACGTACTGCCCCCGGCTGACCACCACTTCGTTGACCACATCCCAGCGGTGCACCAACGTTTCCCCGCGGTAGAGATGGGCTTCCAGCATCATCCGTTCTTCCAGCCAGGCTTCACCAAGCAGCAACTGCCGCAGCGTGTTCGGCCATTCGCTGCGTTCCACTTCGATGAGGAAGCCGAAGTGCCCCATGTTGATGCCGAGGACCGGCACGCCGTGAGGGGCGCACAGGTGGCCGGCGCGCAGCATGGTGCCGTCGCCGCCCAGGGCTATCAGCAAATCGGCCTGACCTTCTTCCACGCGCTGGCGCAGTTCGTCTTCGTAAAGCAGGCCGGCATAGGCTTCCACCCCGTGGCGTTTCAGGAAAGCCGCGACTTTGTGCCCTTCGGCCAGGGCTTCGGGCACCTGAGGGTGGGCTGCGATCACAATGTGCTGAAAGGGTGAGGCATTCGAGGGCGTCATGGGTATCTCCTCGCAGCGTCAGGTCAGGCGCTGGTCGCAAATTTCTCGGAAGCCGCAAGCGCGGCAGCGGGCGGCAGAAGTGTGGGAGCGCTCGGGCAATCCCCCCCGGCGCTCGGCCCGCCGGATTTCGGCCAGAAGATCGAGCAGGCGCTCTTCGGCTTCGAAGGTAAAGTCGATGCGGAATTCGCGGTCATCGTACCGCAGCAGGCCGTAGGCCGGGCGGATGCCCATTTGCCGCTCGACCAGCAGGCAATAAGCCAGTACCTGGAAGACGTGGCTATCGTAAGGCACAGGCGGCGCCGCAGCCGATTTGACCTCGACCGGGATCAGCCGTTTTCCCTGACGAATGAGATAGTCGGGACGGCCAGTGAGGCCCAGGGCGCGGTCGTAAAGGGGCTTTTCCAGTTCCTGGCGAATGCCCGTATCGCTGTAAACCACCGTGCCTGCAGGAAGCCCCAACTGTTTGCGGCGGCGGGCGCTGAGCCATACCAGGAGCAGCCCCACCACCCCCAGCAGAACGGCCACCAGGAGCACGAGCACGGCTCAGCCTCCGCTCAATTGCCATGCCCACCACGCGGCCACGGCCACGAGAGCCAGCAGCACGAGTGCCCAGCCTGCCAGGCGCAGCACAGTAACAAAAACCACCGCTTCGCCGTGGCGGTGGTGGTATTCAGTCCCGGCCTGCATGGCCGGGGCGTTGGCCGAGGGGTGCCCTTGCCGGGCATAGCCCCACGCGCGGGCGCAATAGAGGTAAGTGCCAATTTCGGAAACGCGAAGAGTGCGCATAGGTCAGTCGGGAGAGAGGCGGTCTTCCAGACGGCGCAAGGAACGTTCCAGCGCATCTTGCCGCAGGCTGAGGGTGACGTCGCCGCGAGTGCGTTCCAGCAGGCTGCGGGCGATGTCGGTCAGGCGTCGCAGGCCGTAGGTTACCGCGTCGGGGTAATCCATCGTGACCAGCACGGCGTAGATGTCGTCCATCAGGCCGAGCAGGCGCTCGGTTTCGGGGGAATAGCCGTGGCGCAGCAAGTCGAGGACGCGGCGGCGCAGTTCGCCCACGGCTTCGGCCAGGCCGCGGACGTAAGCCGAGGCCGGAATGCCCAGGTCCTCGGGCGTAGGCAGGTCGCCGCCGTTGACCAGCGCGTGCACGATGCTGGCCTCGGCAAACTCTTTGAGGGCGTCCTGGGTATAGCCTGCAAAGTAGAGGTCGGGGAAGGCCGCCAGGTCGCGACGCAGGGTATCGGCCAGGGTGCGGGCGGCTTCCAGCCGCTCGGCGGCCTGGGTGTGGTCGTCGCGATGCACGGCGCGGATGGCATGGGCGCAAGCGCGCACCAGTTGCCGTGCCTGGCTCAGGGCGCGGTCTCGGGCGTGAGTCCGTGCTTCCAGGTCGTGATGCACGGCGTCGGCGATGGCTTCCAGGGCTGGCACGGATGGTTACTCCTCTGATGGTGGGGTGGTGGGAGGGCGAAAGAGCATGTCGGCGAGGCTGGGCGAGCCGGGGATGGGGATTTCCCCGTACGCGGCCTCGTAACGAGAGATGCTTTGTTCAAGCGCCCGGGCGAGCAGTTTCGCGCTGAGGGGAGTGAGCAGCACCCGCGCTTGCACTACCGCTTCGGCGTCGCCGGGAAGGTAGCGCGCCAGATCAATCAGGAACTCTGTCCGGCTGTGGGCGATACGCGCCATGTTGGTGTAAATCAGCGGCACCTGGGCAGGGAGCCGCACCCGAGGCGGCTTGTTTTCGCTCATGGCGTGTTTCGTTTAGAAGGGAATTTCGTCTTCTTCGGCGGGGAGGTCGTCCACAGGGGCGGCGTCGCCCATGGCGCGTGCAGCGTTTTCGGTCTCTTCGCGGCTGCTGAGGAAGCGCACCGTGAGGGCGTGCACCTCGAAAGATGCCGCTGCCGTGCCATCCTGCCGGGTCCAGATGCGGGGGCCACCGGTGGTGGGGTCGGCGATCAACCGCCCTTCGACCAGCACCCGCGAGCCTTTCCGCAGGTATTGATTCGTGGTTTCCGCTTGTTTGCCCCAGGCCGAGACCCGGAACCAGATGGTTTCCTTGACCTGTTCGCCGTTGGCGTTGGTGTAGGTGCGGTTCGTGGCGACCGAGAAGTTCGTAACTGGTGTGCCGCTGGTGGTGTAACGCATTTCAGGATCGCGGCCCAGATTACCGACGATGATGATACGGTGGAACATGATATCCTCCTTTCAAAGGAAAAGCGGTCAGAAAAATTGTACCACGTGGGGGCTATTTCTTTCGCCAGTGGGCCAGCCGGGCGGCGACCTCGCGCTCGTAGCCCTGGTCGGAAGGCTGGTAGAAGCGCACCCCCTGGAGTGCATCGGGGAGGTATTGCTGGCGCACGAAGTGGCCGGGTGCATTGTGCGGGTAGCGGTAGCCTTTACCGTGCCCGGTGGCTTTGCCATCGCGGCTGGGGTCTTTCAGGTGGCTGGGGACGTCGTCAGGGTTGGCGTTCTGGCGCACGGCGTCGCGGGCGGCGAAGTAGGCTTTCGTGCTGTTGGATTTGGGTGCGGTGGCGAGGTAAAGGGTGGCTTCTGCGAGGTGGTACACGCCTTCGGGAAGCCCCACCCATTCGAAGGCCTGGGCGGCGGCGTTGACCACCACCAGCGCCTGCGGGTCGGCCAGGCCGATGTCTTCCGCTGCGAGGATGAGCAGCCGCCGCAGGATGAAGCGCGGGTCTTCTCCGGCTTCCACCATTTTGGCGAGCCAGTAGAGCGCGGCGTCGGGGTCAGAGCCGCGCACCGACTTGATGAAGGCGGAAATCGTGTCGTAGTGGGCGTCGCCGTTCTTGTCGTAGAGCACGGCGCGCTGCTGGATGGCTTCCTGAATGGCCTGCAAGGTGATGGTGCGGCTGCCGTCGGGTGCGGGCGGGGTGGTTTCCACCGCCAGTTCCAGCGCGTTGAGGGCGCTGCGAGCGTCGCCGCGGGCGGCCTGGGTGAGGAAATCCAGCGCCTCGGGCGCGAGCACCACGTGGCGGTTGCCGTAGCCGCGTTCGGGGTCGGTGAGGGCGGCTTCCACGATGCGGCGGATGTGCTGGGGCTCTAATGGCCGCAACTGGAAGACGCGCGAGCGGGAAACCAGCGCCGAGATGACTTCAAAGTAGGGGTTTTCGGTGGTCGCGCCGATGAGGGTGATGGTGCCGTTTTCTACATGGGGCAGCAGGGCGTCTTGCTGGGCCTTGTTCCAGCGGTGAACCTCGTCGATGAAGAGGATGGTGCGCTGGCGGTGGTATTTGCGGCGTTCCTGCGCGTCGGCGATGATCTTGCGCAGGTCGGCTTTGCCGGCCAGCACCGCCGAGAGGGTGACGAAGTGCGCGCGGGTGTGGCGGGCAATCAGGCGGGCGAGGGTGGTCTTGCCGCACCCCGGCGGTCCCCACAGGATGATGGAAGAGAACAGCCGGTCGCTTTCGATGGCGCGGCGGAGCATTTTGCCTGGGCCGAGGATGTGCTCCTGCCCGACGAACTCGTCGAGGGTGCGGGGGCGCATCCGCTCGGCGAGGGGCTGGCTGGCGGTATCGTGGGCGAGGGCGTGGTCGAAGAGGTCGGTCATGTTTCCATTGTAGCACGGGTTGGCGGAGATGGTGCGGCGGTGGGGGTGGGCGACAAAAAAGGGCAGGCTGCTGCCTGCCCTGAGCGGTTTTGGGGAAATACGGCCTAAAAACCTTCCAGTTTGCTGAAATCAGCCACGCCGTCGGCTAAGGCGGCGATGCGCTGCAGCAGCCCTAAGCGGTTGCGGCGCAGGGTTTCGTCTTCGGCCATCACCAGCACGTCTTCAAAGAAGCGTTCAATGGCCGGTTTCATGGGCAGGAAGGCGGCGAAGAAGTCGTCCACGCTGCCAGGGCAGCGCGGGGTCGCTTCGGCTTGTTGCAGGGCTTGCCAGAGAGAGCGCTCGGCGTCTTCTACGAACGCGTCGGGGTTGACCTCGTAGCGCGGCTGGCCGCGGGTGATGCGCACGCAGCGGGCGTAGGCGGGCAAAATCTGCGGCCAGTCTTTCCGCTGCACCCAGGCGTTCAGTTCGCGCACGGCCTGGGCGGCGCGGGCGGGGTTGTGCCCCTGGGCGGCCAGCACGGCATCCACCACATCGTAGCGGTAGCCTTGCTCCAGCAGCAGGTTGCGCAGGCGCTCCACGATGAAGGCCAGCACGGCCTGTTTGGCTGCGGCGGTGGCCTCAATGGGCAGGTGCTGCGCCGCGGCTTCCAGCCCCTGCCGCAGGTCAAAGTCCAGATTCCATGCCATCAGGGCTTGCACCAGGCCGAGGGCGGCGCGGCGCTGGGCGAAGGGGTCTTTGGCGCCGGAAGGCGCCAGCCCGGCTGCGAAAAGCCCCATCAGGGTATCCAGCCGGTCGGCGATGCCCACGGTGAGGCCGATTTTGCTCTTGGGCACTTCGTCGCCGGTGAAGCGGGGCAGGTAGTGCTCGTAAATGGCGTCGGCCACCGCGGGGGCTTCGCCGCCCCAGAGGGCGTAGTAACGCCCCATGATGCCCTGCAGGGAGGTCATCTCGACCACCATGTTGGTGGCGAGGTCGGCCTTGCAGAGTTCGGCCGCGCGGCGGGTGGCCTGCAGTTCGGCGTCGTTCAGGCCGAGCATGGGGGCGAGGTCGTCCACCAGGGTGCGGATGCGTTGGGTTTTATCCCACATGGAACCCAAGTCGGCCTGGAAGGTCAGGGTTTTCAGTTTGGGCAGGAAGTCTTCCAATTTGTGCCTGCGGTCTTCGCGGATGAAGTAGGCCGCGTCGGCGAAGCGGGCGCGGATGACGTCTTCGTTGCCCTGGACGATTTCGGGGAAGATCTCACCCCTCCCCCGCTGCGCCTCGCCCGGCCTTCGACTTCGCTCAGGCCAGGTGCTCGGCGCAGCCACCCCCTCCCCTCCCTTAGCAAGGGAGGGGAGGGGGCCGGGGGGTGGGGTGAGATCCGGCTTGTTCGCCACGGTGATGAAGTAGGGCAGCAAGTCGCCGTCCTTTTCCACCGGGAAGTAGCGCTGGTGCTTCTTCATCACGGCAATCAGCACTTCGCGGGGCAGTTCCAGGTATTCTTCCTCGAAGGTGCCGCGCAGCGCGGTGGGGGCTTCCACAAGGTGGGTGACTTCGTTGATGAGGGCCTCGTCGTCCGGCACGGTGCCGCCAACTTCGGCCGCGAGGGCTTTCACCTGCGCGAGGATGCGCTCACGGCGCTCGGCGGGGTCGAGCACGATGCCTTGGGCTTCCAGGGCGGCGAAATAGTCGGCGGGGGTGGCGACGGCGATGGTTTCGGGTTCCAAAAAGCGCAGGCCGCGGGTGGCCTTGCCGCTGACTAAGCCGGCGTAGGCAAAGGGCACTTCGCGGTCGCCTAACAGCGCCAGCAGCCAGCGCACCGGGCGGGAAAACGCGGTGCGGGCGGCGTTCCAGCGCATGGTCTGGGCAAAGCGCAGGCCGGCGATAAGGTCGGGCAGGGCTTCGGCCAGCACTTCGGTGGCCGGGCGGCCTTCCTCGCGCACCACGGCGACCACATAGCGCCCGCCGCCGATTTCCCGCACTTCCAGATCTTCCACGGCCACGCCCTTGCTGCGGGCAAAGCCCTGCGCGGCCTTGGTGGGGTTGCCGTCGGCGTCGTAGGCACGGTCGGCGGGCGGGCCTTTCACCACCTGCTCGCGGTCGGGCTGGCGGGGGGCCAGGTCGCGGACGTGCACCACTAAGCGGCGGGGGGTGCCCAAAATGCGCACTTCGCCGTGGGCTAAGCGCAGGCGTTCCAGCAGCGCGGGCACGGCTTCCTGCAATTGCGCCAGCGCGGTGTCCAGTTCGGCGGGGGGCAGTTCCTCGGTGCCCACTTCCAGCAGGAAATCAGCGGGGGCGTCGGGCGGTGGGGGCGGCGCGGGCACTTCGGGCGGGGTGTAAACCGCCTTGCTGTCGGCGCGCCCCCACGGGAAGCCCAGTTCCTCCCGCTGGGCGATGTAGGCTTCGGCCACCTGCCGGGCTTGGTCGCGCATCCGGCCGAAGAAGTGCTGCCGCTCGGTGACGCCGATGGCGCCGCGGGTATCCAAAATATTGAAAATGTGCGAGCACTTGAGCACATAGTCGTGCGCGGGCATCACCAGCCCTTCGGCAATGCATCGGGCGGCTTCGGCTTCGTAAATGCGGTAGAGCTCGTGCAGGCGTTCCACATCCGCAAGTTCAAAACTGTATTTGCTGAATTCCTGCTCGTTTTGCAGGTGCAGGTCGCCGTAGGTGCGCTGCTCGTTCCACTGAATGGCTTTGAAATCGCGCACCCGCTGCAGCGCCATGGCGATGCGTTCCAGGCCATAGGTGATTTCCACGGCCACGGGGTCCAGGTTTTGGCCGCCCGCCTGCTGGAAGTAGGTGAACTGGGTGATTTCCAGGCCGTTCAGCCACACTTCCCAGCCCAGCCCCCACGCGCCCAAGGCGGGGCTTTTCCAGTTGTCTTCCACAAAGCGGATGTCGTGGATTTTGGGGTCAATGCCCAACGCCTCAAGGGATTTGAGGTAGAGTTCCTGCGGGTTGCCCGGGTCGGGCTTCAAAATGACCTGGAACTGGTAGTGCATCTGCAGGCGGTTGGGGTTTTCGCCATAGCGCCCGTCGTCGGGGCGGATGGAAGGCTCAACATAAGCCACGTTCCACGGCTCAGGGCCGAGGACGCGCAGCACGGTGGCAGGGTTCATGGTGCCCGCGCCCACTTCGGTGTGGTAAGGCTGCCAGATGAGGCAGCCCTGCTCTGCCCAGTAGCGTTGCAGGGTGAAGATAATCGATTGGAAGTCGAGGGATTGCGGCATGGGAAGCCCTCCTGAAAAGCGTTGGCTTGCACAACAAGAGGTATTGTACCAAAAGGAAAGCGCGTGCCCCAGGAAAGCGTCGATTTTGCCGCTTGCTTTTCCTCACCAATGTTATAATCGACACAAACCTATTGCATCGAGGCCGTTATGCCCCACGAGTTCAACAAGTTAGAGCAAACCCGTTTAGCGAAACTGGAACGCCTGCGCGAAATGGGAATAGAGCCTTACCCCAACCGCGCAGAGCGCACGCATACTGCTGCCGAGGCCAAAGCAGTGCTGGAAACCGCGGAGGCCGCCGGCGATGCCGAAGCCCCGCGCGTCACCGTTGCAGGAAGGCTGCGCGCCATGCGCCCGATGGGAAAAATTACCTTTGCCCACATTGAAGACGAAAGCGGGCGCATTCAGTTGTTCTTCCAGGCCAACACCTTGGGCAAAGAGCGCCTCAAGACCTTCAACAAGCTCTTTGATTTGGGCGACTTCGTTCAGGCCAGTGGCTTCCTCTTCCGTACCCGCACCGGCGAAATCACGGTGCACGTGGAAGATTTTCGTATGTTGGCGAAGGCCATCACCCCGTTGCCGCCCGCCAAGGACGAAGTGGCCGAAGACGGCACCATTGTGCGCCACGCGGTGCTGGCCGACCCGGAAACCCGCTATCGCCAGCGCTATGCCGATTTGGCCGTCAACCCTGAAGTGCGCGAGATTTTCCGCACGCGCGCCAAAATCGTGCGCGCCTTGCGGGAGTTCCTGGATGCGCGCGGTTTCCTGGAAGTGGAAACCCCCATTTTGCAGCCGATTTACGGCGGCGCTGCAGCCCGGCCTTTTGTGACCTATCACAATCAACTGAAGCAGAAACTTTACCTGCGCATTTCTTTTGAACTTTACCTCAAGCGCTTGCTGGTGGGCATGTTCGAAAAGGTTTACGAAATCGGCCGCGATTTCCGCAACGAGGGCATTTCCTTCAAGCACAACCCCGAATTTACCCAGTTGGAGTTTTACTGGGCTTATGCCGATTACCAGAAGGTGATGGCGCTGACCGAGGAAATGCTGGCCTACGTGGCCGATACGGTGCTCGGCACGCGCAAAATCACCTGGCAGGGGCACGAAATTGACCTCAACCCGCCGTGGAAACGGATGGAACTGCGTCAGGGCCTGCTGGAAGCCACTGGCGTGGATATTGCTGCTTATCCCGACGCCGAGAGCCTGGCGGCGGCGATGAAGGCGCAGGGGTTGGAACCCAAGCCCGGCGCGCCGCGCGGCAAACTCATTGACCAGATGGTGGGCGATTTCCTCGAGCCTACTTTTATCCAGCCTACCTTTCTCTACGACTACCCGCGCGATATTTCCCCTCTGGCGAAAGCCAAGCCTGGCGACCCCACCACGGTGGAGCGTTTCGAGGGCTTCATTGGCGGCATGGAATTGTGCAACGCGTTCACCGAACTCAACGACCCCCTCGACCAGGAAGCCCGTTTTCTGGAAATGGGGCGTACTTATGCTGCTGACGACGAGGAACGCCACCCGATTGACGAAGATTACCTGCGCGCCATGCGTTACGGGATGCCGCCCAACGGTGGCTTTGGCATGGGCATCGACCGTTTGACCATGCTTTTTACGGATAAGCACAGCATTCGCGAAGTCATCCTGTTCCCGCACCTGCGCGAGCGCGGTGAAAGCGGCAACGCAGCCGAAGCAGAGCCGCCAGAAGCGCTTTCCTGAACGCCCGCCGCCACTTTGAGGAGGCAGCCGTGGAAACCCAGGGGCAAGCCAATGTGTGGCAGGAACTGGCAGAGCTGGTCAATGCCCTGCCTTTGGAAGAGCGTCGGCGTTTGCGCGACGCCTTGCGCCGCTGGACGCATGACCTCGGCCACAATATCGGCCTGGTGCGCACCAGCGAGGGGCTGATGCGGCGAGAAATGGAGCAGGCGGCGTTGGTGGTTGACACCGAATTGCTGGATATTATCGGGGGGGCTGCTCGTAGCCTGATGGAATTGTTGGCGGAGGTGCGCCAATTGCCGGAACACATTGACGATAAAACACCGTGAAAGCAGCGCGTCTGGCACGATTCGTGCTATGGTAGCCAGGGGGCACGGGGCTGCGTGGCCGTGTAGCGATGGCGAGGGTATGTTATGAGCAGAACACAACCGCGTGAACGCATTCTGGTGGTGGAGCCTGATCCCGAAATTGCCGATGTGGTGGCGCGGCAAAGCCTGCAACCGCTGCATTACCGCGTGCGGGTGGTAGGCGACGCGGGGGCGGCGTTGCAAGAAAGCCTGCGGTTTGCGCCGCACCTCATCATTACCGACCTGCACCTGCCCGATTTGAGCGGCAAGGACCTGCTGGCGGCCTTGAGTTCCCAGAGCAGCGATGCCCCCATCATCGTAATTGCCGATGCCGGCGAAGAGCACGACATCGTGCAGGCTTTTCGGCTGGGCGCGGCCGATTTCCTGCTTTGGCCCATGCAGGAAACCGAGGTGGTCTCGGCCGTTGAGCGTGTGCTCACCCAGGTGCGGGAACGGCAGGCCAAATTGCACCTTGCCCAGCAGTTGGAGAAGGCCAACAAGGAACTCCAGCGCCGGGTGCGGGAACTCACCACCCTCTTCGACCTCGCCAAAACCATGGCCTCAGCCACCAACATGCAGGTGCTGTTTCAGCATGTTGTGGAGGGGGCAGTCCACTTGAGCGAAGCCGATAAAGGCTGGCTCTTTTTGCGCGATGCCACCAGCAAGCGGCTGACGCTAATGGCGCAAAAGGGGTTGCCCCGCACCCTCGCCGCCCGGGTGGGTAAACCGTGGGATGACGGCCTTAGCGGCCTGGTGGCGCTCTCCGGGGAGCCACTCAACATCTACGGCGAACCGCTGCGGCGCTTCAAAGTTGCCCAGTTGGGGCAGGCAGCGCTGGTTGTGCCTATCAAGGTCAAAAAAGAGGTCGTCGCTTTGCTGGCTGTGATGCGTAAAGAAGCGCGGCCTTTTTCTTCTGATGAGCAAGCCCTGTTGGTGGCGCTGGCCGATTATGCTTCCATCGCCCTGGTCAACGCGCAGTTGTTCCGCACCCTGCAAGAGCACGTTCAGGCCATGCAGCGCACCGCCAAGGCCGCGCGCGAGGGCGAAAACCTGAAAAACGAATTGCTTCAGAATGTCAGCCATGAACTCCGGACGCCGTTGGGCGTTGCCAAGGGGTATGTGGACATGCTCCTCGCCGGGCAAATGGGGGAACTGACGCCCGAGCAAAAGCAAACCATCGAAACGGTGCAAAAGCAACTGGCGCAGATTGCCGATATTGTGACTTCGATGACGGCCTTGCAGGCGGTTTCGCTGGCCCCGGCGCAGTGGGCGCGGGTCAACATCGGCGACCTGGCGCGATTAGCCGTTGCCCGCCAAAAGCCGTATGCCCGGAAGAAGAAACTGGTGCTCGATGCCCACATTGTCTCGCAAGATACGGCCGTGCGAGGAGACCCTGACCAGTTGAGCCTGGTCTTCGACCATTTGCTCGACAACGCCATCAAATTTACCCCCGAGGGCGGCCACATTACCTTGCAAGTGCAGCGCAAGCATGACGAATTTGTCGAAGTGAGTGTGAAGGATACCGGCATTGGCATCCCGCCGCAACACCTGGAACATATTTTTGAGCGTTTTTACCAGGGCGATGGTTCGACCACGCGCCGCTTTGGGGGGCTGGGGTTAGGGCTTTCGGTCGTCAAGGAAATTATCGAGGCCCACAACGGCAAAGTATGGGCTGAGAGCAAAGAAGGCCAGGGTACCACCGTACGGTTCGTGCTGCCTTTGGCGGGTCAGGAAGGGAGTGGCTGATGGCCTCGGCGACAGTTTTACTCATCATGCTGGATGAAGACGCCCGCCGCCTGGTTGGCAAGGCGTTGCAGGCCGCGGGCTTTGAGGCCAAAGTGCCGACCGAGGTGGGGGAAGATGGTTTGCCGCGCTTTTCCGAAAGCGTGGAAGCCGATGCCATTCTCGTTGACGAGAAGGCCCTGGCTTTGCCTGCGTTGGGCGCCTGGCTCGATGGCGTGCCCTATTTGCCGGTGTTGCTCTTCGCGGCGCAGGCTTCGCGTGAAACTTTGCTGCGCGCGGTGCAGGTTGGGGCGATTGACATCATCACCCCGCCGGTGCGCTACGAAGACCTTGTGCAGGCCATCCAGCGGGCGTTGACCCGGCAAGAGGCGGTGCGGCGGTGGGTGCGCGAACAAACCCGTCGGCACACTCAGGAGTTGCAGGGACACATCGACGAATTGCAAACCCTTTTGGAAGTGGGGCGCATTCTCGCTTCGGAATTGGACCCCGATAAAGTGCTCACGGCCGTGGTCAATGCCGCTGTTGATTTTACCGACGCCGAGGAGAGCACCCTCTTTTTGCTGGATGAGCACACGGGGGAACTTTACCTGCGTGCCTCGCGCGACCTCCGCTCTGGCGCGGCCAACACACTGCGCTTGAAGGTGAACGATTCCCTCGCCGGCCAGGTAGTGCGCTCCGGCCAGCCGGTGATTTTGGACAGCGACTCTCCCGAAAAAATCAAAACGGCTTACCTGGTCCACGCTCTGATTTACGTGCCACTGTTGCTCCACGGGCGAGTGATTGGGGTGCTGGGGGTGGACAATCGGGAAAAGCGGGGCGGCTTTACTGAGCGCCACGTGGCCCGCCTGAACGCCCTCGCCGATTACGCCGCCATCGCGCTGGATAACGCGCAATTGTTTACGGCCACCATCCACGAGCGTCGCAAGTTGGAAACCGTGCTGCGGCACGTCAAAGAAGGTGTGCTGGTGCTGGATGAAAGCGGCGAGGTGGTGCTCATCAACGATTTGGCCCGCCTGGTGATGGACATCCCCGGCGATACGCAAATCATTGGGCGAACTTTTATTGACCTTTGCCGCAATGCCGAGGTAGAAAAAGGCATTCAGCAGGCGTTGGGGGGCAAGGAATACCGCACGGAAATCACCGCGCCCGATGGGCGGGTGTTTAGCCTCCAGGCCATTCCCATCCCCGGCGTGGGCGCTGCCGTCACCTTCCACGACGTGACCCACTTCAAGGAACTGGACCGCATCAAGAGCGAGTTTGTCAGCGCGGTTTCCCACGATTTGCGCTCGCCTTTGACTGCCATTTTGGGGTATGTGGAACTCCTGGAGCGGGCGGGCCCTCTGACGCCCATGCAGCAGCACTTCGTGGCGCGCGTCCGCACCAGCGTGCAGAATATCACGGCGCTGATCAACGACCTGCTCGACCTGGGGCGCATCGAGGCTGGCTTCGAGGTGGAAAAGGAAGTGCTTTCCATTGCCACGGTTGTGCGTTATGCCGTTGATGGGCTGTTGCCCCAGGCCGAAGCCAAGCATCAGCACCTGGTGGCCCGTGTTGCCGAGGCGTTACCGCCGGTGCTGGGCAACGCTGTCCGTCTGCGGCAGATGCTCGATAACATTATCGGCAACGCCATCAAATATACGCCGAAAGGCGGCCTGATTGAGGTGGAAGTCGAGAGCCGCGGTAATCAGGTCATCCTGCGGGTGCGCGATAATGGGCCGGGCATTCCTCCCAGCGAGCAGCCTTACATTTTCAACAAGTTTTTCCGGGGCAGCAATGTAGCCTCCGAACAGCCGGGCACGGGCCTTGGGCTGGCGATTGTCAAGTCCATTGTAGAAAGCCACCACGGACGGGTGTGGGTAAAATCGGAAGTGGGCAAAGGCACCGAGTTTACCGTGGTGCTGCCGGGGATGGAAAATGGGGGTGGCGCGGCGGAAGACGGCCTGTAAGCCGCGGCCGGTTCGCGTGTGCCGTGATGGCTCTTTTGCCCCTCTACGGGGTGAAGGCTTACCCCTGGCAGGCCTGCCGTGAGAAGTCTGTTGCTTTTGGCGTTTTCCCTTAACACGCGACCTGCCTCCACGTGATGATGGAAAGACTGTGACCCCTCGTGATCTGACTGCGCGCTTGAAAGCCGAAGCCCGTCGTTTGGGCTTTCACCTTGTTGGTGTGACCGACTGCGCCCCGCCGACCACCTACGCGGCCTATGCGGCATGGCTGGGCGCGGGGCATCACGCGAGCATGGCCTATATGGCGCGCGAGCGCAATCGCGAGCGCCGCGCTGACCCGCGGCGCATCTTGCCGGAGTGCCGCAGCATTCTGGTGCTTGGCATCCGTTATTTCCAGCAAAGCGCCCTTCCGCCGCCGGAAAAGGGGCAGGGGCGGGTGGCTGCTTATGCCTGGGGCGCTGATTATCACGATATTGTAGTGGAGAAACTGCGCTCGCTGGTGGCCTTCCTGGAAAGCGAGGTCGGCGCGCCCGTGCCCAACCGCTATTACACCGATACCGGCCCGGTGCTGGAACGCGAATATGCTGTGCGAGCCGGGCTGGGCTGGGTGGGCAAGAACGCCATGCTCATCAGCCCCCGCCTCGGTTCGTACCTCGTTTTGGCCGAAGTGCTGCTGGGGGTGCTGTTGGAACCCGCCCCGCCTTTTGCTACCGACCATTGCGGCACGTGCACCCGCTGCATCGAAGCCTGCCCCACGCAGGCCATTTTACCTGGTCGCACGGTTGATGCCAATCGCTGCATCTCTTACCTCACGATTGAAAACAAGGGGAGCATTCCCGCCGACCTGCGCCCTCAGATGGGCGATTGGGTGTTCGGTTGCGATGTCTGCCAGATGGTGTGCCCCTGGAACCGCCGCGCCCCCCTGGAAGGCGACCCTGCCCTTGCGCCCCGCCCCGAGGTGCCGCGCCCTTTGCTCACCGATGAACTGCGTCTGACGCCGCAAGCCTTCAACCGCAAGTTCAAGGGCAGCCCCATCAAACGGGCCAAACGGCGCGGCTACTTGCGGAATGTAGCCGTGGCGTTGGGCAATCTGGGCGACCTCGCGGCTGTGCCGGCCTTAGTGGAAGCCCTGCACGACCCCGAGCCGCTCGTGCGCGCCCATGCCGCCTGGGCCCTGGGCCGCCTCGGCACGCCGCAAGCCTGCCAGGCCCTGGAAGCCGCGCTGACCGAGGAAGCCGACCCAGAGGTGCGCGCCGAAATCATGGCCGCGCGTTGTGGCTGATAGCCCGCTGCAGGGCGGTTTCCCCCCTTTTCTCAGTGGTATAATAATGAAGCCCGCCCGCGCAGCATCGGGCGGGTTCTTGTGTATTGTCCCCAGTTTCTCCCCTCTCCGGAAACGTGCTTATGACCATTGGCAACGTCATCTCAGTCGACATCAACGACGAAATGCGCTCGGCGTACCTCGACTACGCCATGAGCGTGATTGTGGCGCGCGCTTTGCCTGACGCTCGCGATGGCCTCAAACCCGTCCAGCGCCGCATCCTCTATGCCATGCACGACATGGGCCTGCGCGCCAATTCGTCTTACAAAAAATCGGCCCGCATCGTTGGCGAAGTGCTGGGCAAATATCACCCCCACGGCGACCAGGCGGTTTACGAAGCCATGGCCCGCATGGCGCAGGATTTTTCCATGCGCTATCCCCTGGTCGACGGTCAGGGCAACTTCGGCAGCATCGATGGCGATTCCCCTGCGGCAATGCGCTACACCGAAGCCCGCCTCAGCCGCATTGCCGAGGAAATGTTGGTGAATATTGACAAAGATACCGTCGATTTCATCGACAACTTCGACGGCAGCCTGCAAGAGCCGGTGGTGCTGCCGGCACGTATGCCCAATTTGCTGGTCAACGGCGCTTCGGGCATTGCCGTGGGCATGGCGACCAACATCCCGCCGCACAACCTCGGCGAAATCGTCGCTGCCATGACCTACCTCATCGACCACTACGACGCTTTAGACGACGTCGGCGTGGACGATTTGTTGCAGTTCGTCAAAGGGCCCGACTTCCCCACCGGCGGCATCATTGTGGGCACGGAGGGCATCCGCCAGGCCTACACCAACGGGCGGGGGCGCATCGTGGTGCGGGCGCGCGCCGACATCGAAGAAATGAAGGGCGGTCGCCACCGCATTGTGATTACTCAGATTCCCTACCAGGTCAATAAATCGGCGCTGATTGCCCGCATCGCCCAACTGGTGCGGGAAGGCCATATTGACGCGATTTCTGACCTGCGCGACGAGTCGGACCGCCGCGGCATGAGTATTGTGATAGAACTCAAGCGCAATGCCCAGCCACACAAAGTGCTCAACCAGCTTTACAAGCACACCCCGCTGCAATCCACTTTCAGCGTGCAACTGCTGGCCCTGGTCAATGGCGAGCCGCGGCTGCTTTCCCTCAAGCGGGCCATGCAGGTTTACATCGAGCACCGGCGGGAAGTCATCCGCCGCCGCAGCGAATACGAACTGGCGAAAGCCCGCAAACGGGCGCACATTCTCGAAGGGTTGTTGCTGGCCCTGGCGCACCTCGATGACATCATCGCGACCATCCGCGCCTCTGACGATGCCGACCAGGCGCGTGAGCGGCTGATGCGGCGTTTCCGCCTCACCGAAGTGCAGGCGCAGGCCATTCTCGATATGCCCCTGCGCCGCCTGGCCGCGCTGGAACGCCAGAAGATTGAAGATGAATATCGCCAGATCAAGGAACGCATCGCCTACCTGGAAGACTTGCTGGCGCATCCGAAGAAAATCCTGGCCGTCATCAAGGCCGATCTGGAAGAAGTGGCCGAGAAATACGGCGATGAGCGCCGCACCCTGATTGCCCGCGACGCCCGCGCCGACATTCGGGAAGAAGACCTGGTGGCCGACGTGCCAGTGCTGATTACCCTCACCCAGCGCGGGTACATCAAGCGGATGCCAACGAGTGCTTTCCGGGCGCAGGGGCGCGGGGGGCGCGGGGTGGCAGGCCACACCACCAAGGAAGACGATGAGGTGGTCCTGCTCATCCCTGCCCGCACGCTCCATACGGTGCTTTTTTTCTCCGACCGCGGCAAGGTGTATGCCGCCAAAGCCTATCAGATTCCCGAGGCGCGCCGCACGGGGAAAGGGGTGGCCATCATCAACCTGCTGCACATGGAACCCGGCGAGCGGGTGACCGCAGCAGTGGCTGTGCCCGATTTCGCGCAGGCTGAATATTGCTTCATGGCCACGCGGCAAGGCGTGGTCAAGCGGGTGGCGCTGCAGGAATTCGCGGCGGTGCGCCCTTCGGGGCTGATTGCCATTTCGCTGCGGGAAGGCGACGCGCTGGAATGGGTGCGCCTGACCCACGGCGACGACGACATCCTGCTGGTGACGGCGCGCGGGCAGGCGTTGCGCTTCCGGGAAGACGAAGTGCGCCCGATGGGGCGGCAGGCTGCTGGCGTCACCGGCATCCGCCTCAAGCCCGGCGATCGGGTGGTTTCCATGGATGTGGTCGAGCCGGGCGGCTTCCTGGCGGTGGTGACCGAAAAAGGCTATGGCAAACGCACGCCGCTGGACGAATATTCCCGCAAGCACCGCGCGACGCAAGGCATTCGCACCCTGGCCGCAGGCGCAACCGATAAGGTGGGGCCGATTGTGGCCGCCCGTGTGGTGCAGGAAAGCGACCACCTGACGTTGATTTCTTCCGGCGGCATTGTGCTGCGCACGCGTGTGGCCGAGATTTCGGTCATGGGGCGCGCGGCCCGTGGAGTGCGCCTGATGCGCCTGCAACCCGATGACAGTGTCGCCTCGGTAGCCCGTTTGCCCAGGCAGGCGTGAACCCGGGCAGGCGCGTGGCCGCGCCCCCCTGGCGCGGCCTGCAGGCTGAACCGCATGGTAGAGATGATGCGAACCACCTTTGCAAAGTGGCAAGATCGCTTTCCGCTCTGGCTGGTGCAGACTTTCTGGGCCGGTGTGTTCAGCGCGGCCCTGGCTGCGGTGGTGGTCCTGGCCGCTGTGGTGGGTTACGGGTTGGCTTACCGGGGGCGCATTTTCCCCGGCGTGCAGGTGGCAGGGGTCGATGTGGGGGGGCTTACCCCTGCGGAGGCCACCGCTCGGCTGGATATCGTGTTGACCTACCCGGCTGAGGGGCAGGTGTTGCTGACTTATGGCCAGAAAACCTGGCAGGCCAACCCCATCAACCTGGGCTTTGCATTAGATAATCGCGCCGCCGCCCAGGAAGCCTACGCCGTGGGTCGGCGCGGCGGCCTGTGGGAGCGCCTCGCGGAGCGCTGGCGTGCCCGTCAGCAAGGGGTGGACGTGCCGCCGGTGGGCGTGTTTAGCGAGCCTGTCGCGCTGCGTTACTTGAATGACATCGCGGCCTCGATTGACCAGCCGCCTGTCGAGGCAGTGCTGCGCCTGGAAGGCACCAAAGTGGTGGCGAAAAAGGGCGTCGCTGGTGCGCGTTTGGATCGCGCAGCCACCCTGGCCCGCCTGCAGGAAGCCTTCCCGCGGATGCAGAACCTGACCCTGCCGTTGGTAGTCCGCCCCCTGCCGCCGGAAATCGCCGACCCTACCCCCCAGGCCGAGTTGTTGCGGCAAATTCTGGCTGCTCCCTTGACCATCACCCTTCCTCGCGCCGCGAAAGGCGACCCGGGGCCGTGGAAGTTTTCACCGAAAACCATTGCCCCCATGTTGGAAATTCGGCGGGTGCACGACGCCGACGGCGCCCACTTTGCCATCGACCTGAACACCCGACCGCTGCTGGGCTTCCTGCAGCGGCTGGCCCCCGAATTGCAGCGCGACGCCGCCAATGCCCGTTACATCTTCAACGATGATACCCGCCAACTGGAACTCATCCAGCACGCGGTCGAAGGGCGTACCCTGAAGGTGGAAGCCAGCCTTTCGGCGCTGCGGAAAACGATTTTGAGCGGCAAGCACTCGGTATCGCTGGTGGTGGCTTTCCAGCCGCCCGCGGTGGGCGACGATGCCACCGCGAAGGAACTGGGCATCACCGAACTGGTGGGCAAGCACACCACCTATTTTTACGGCTCCAGCGCGGCCCGCATTCACAACATCCAACTGGCGGCCAGCCATTTCCACGGCTACCTGGTCGCGCCGGGCGAAGTGTTTTCCATGGCCAAGGTGCTGGGCGATATCAGCAAGGAGGCCGGCTACGAAGAAGGTTTGATCATCTTCGGCGACCGCACGGTGAAAGGCGTCGGCGGCGGGGTGTGCCAGGTCAGCACCACCCTGTTCCGCACGGTGTTCTTTGCGGGTTATCCCATTGTGGAACGCCACCCGCACGCTTATCGCGTGCTTTATTACGAGCAAACCCCCAGCGGCGCCGATGACCCCAAACTCGCTGGGCTGGACGCCACCGTTTACGCGCCGGTGATTGACTTCAAGTTCAAAAACGACACCCCTTACTGGATTTTGATGGAGGTGTACGTTTACCCGCAATATCGCTACATGACCTGGAAACTTTACAGCACTTCCGATGGGCGGAAGGTGGAATGGCACACGACCGGCTTGCAAAACATCGTTGACCCGCCGCCGCCGAAGTACATCGAAAACCCCGATTTGAAGAAAGGCGAAATCAAGCAAACCGATTGGGCAGCGCAGGGCGCAGATGTGACTGTGACGCGCATCGTGTGGCGCAACGGCAAGATCCTTTACAAAGACAAGTTCTTCACGCACTACGAACCCTGGCAGGCGGTGTGCGAGTATGGCCCTGGCACCCCCGGCATGCCCCCCAAGCATCCCGACCCCAAGCACCCTTGCAAGCCCGATAAGCCCAAAAACGACGGCGGGTGAGAGCATCGCCTCGCGCCGTGGGTGCGAAAACTGAGCCCGGGCCGTACGCGGCCGGGGCTTTTTGTTACCCGGGTTGGGAAGGGGTGCAAGCAAAATGTGTAGAAATGGCTGCCTTGCCGTGGGAAACGCCCGCACGCCCCAGGCCGCCCCCTGAGCGAAGTGAGCCAAAATGGGGTGAGGGCGAAATCACCCTTCTACAACATTTGCCTGCACCCGTTGGGAAGCGCGCGTTTGACCTGCGGCGGAACATGCGCTAAACTGAGGGCATCGTCCGTGCGTTTCACGGGAGGTTGCCATGTGGTTGACCCAGGCGAGTTTCATCGGCGTGGTGCCGTTGGCGGGGCATCCTTTGACCTATGCTGCCCTCGATGCCGAGCGTCGGTTGCTGGCGTTGGCGCAAGGTGATTTGGCCGAAGTGGTGGCCTTTTGTGGCGGGCAACGACATGCTGTGGTGGCGCTGGCAGCGCCTGCACGCCCCAGCCAGGGCTTGCTGCAACAACCGGCCTACCGCGATGCCCTTGAAGCCCCTTTGCGGCCAGGTCGCTGGCAGGAAGGCCGGGTGGCCGAGTTTCTGTTGCGCCGCCACAACTTGAGGATGCTCCCCACCCCCGTCGACCCCGCCCGGGCTCCTTCGTGGATGCGCGTCGGCTTCCGCTTGTACGACCGCTTGCTTCAAATGGGTTATCAACCTTACCCTGCGGGGGAAAGCCCGCACCAGGTGCTGGAAACCTACCCTTACGCGGCTTTTGCTGTTTTGCTCGGCCATTTGCCTTTTCGCAAAGACACGCTGGAAGGGCGTATTCAGCGCCAGTTGGTGCTGCAAGAGCAGGGGCTGGACTTGCCTAACCCGCTGCGCATTTTCGAGGAATTTACCCGCCACCGCTTTTTGAGCGGTGTGTTGCCCACCGATGGACTGTTTGCCCCTGCGGAACTGGATGCCCTCGTGGCGGCGTGGACGGCGTGGAAGGCGGCTACTGCCCCCGATGAAGTGGTGGCGTTGGGCGACCCTGCCGAAGGGCAAATTGTGCTCCCTGTTGCTACGCTGCGAACCCGTTACACCACGGTGTGAGGCCATGAAGCAAGATACGCTGCCCCCTGTTCCACCGGAGAAAGAAGGTGCTTCTGCAAGCACCGAGCCGCCGCGGCTTTCGCGGCGGATGCGTGTGTTGGGGTGGTGGCGGCGGCAGATGCGCGCCGTCGACGTCAAACGCCGCGGAACCGTGATTGCCCAATTGCGGGAAGGCTCTCACCCCGATTTCGACTATTTCCTGATGGTGCTGCTTTCCAGCATCATTGCAACTTCGGGGCTTCTCATCAACTCCGGCGCTACGGTGATTGGGGCCATGCTCGTAGCCCCGCTGATGACCCCCATCCTGGGCCTGGGTTTGTCGTCGCTGACCGGCGATGAACAACTGTTGAAGGACGCGGCCAGCGCCCTGTTGCGTGGGGCGTTGGTTGCCATTGCCACGGCGTTGGTGTTGACCCTCATCAATCGGCCGTTGCCCTTTGCCCCCTTGCAGCAACTGCCCTATGAGGTGCTTTCCCGCACCCGGCCAGGCCCCATTGACCTGGCCATTGCCCTCGCGGGCGGCACCGCGGCGGCTTTTGCCTGGGCTTTGCCTTCGGTTTCGCCTTCCCTGCCTGGTGTGGCGATTGCCACCGCTTTGATGCCCCCGTTGGATGTGGTCGGCATTGGCATTGGCCTGGGGCGTTGGGACGTGGCCGGCGGCGCACTGTTGCTCTTCTTGACCAACGCGATCGCAATCGCGTTTGCCTCAATGCTGGTTTTTTACGTCCTGGATTTTGGCGAGACCACGGTTTTCCAAATCCGCAGTATCCGCGATTTGCCTCGGGGTTTGCAACTTTCGGGGGTGTTGGTATTGTTGCTGCTGCTGCCGCTGGCTTATTTGAGCGCCCGGTTTGTGCGCCAGGCTGCCCGCACCAGCTGGATTGACGGCGTGGCCGCCGAGGAAGTGCAGCGCATGGGGGCGGAACTCACCAACATTCGCTTCGAAGAGCGGGATGGTGTGCTCCACATGAACCTGGAAGTGCGCACCCAACGCACCTTGCGTTACGAAGAGGTGCGCGACCTGCAAAAGCGCCTGGCCGAGCGGCTGGGGCAATCGGTTTCCATTGTGGTTGACCAGACGATTTACACCAAACTCAGCCCGCTGATTCTCCCCACCCCAACCTTTACGCCCACGCCGGGGCCTTCCCCTACCGCGACGGCCACGCCCACCGCGACGGCCACGCCTACCGCCACGCCCACCGCGACGGCCACGCCTACCGCGACCCCCACGGCCACCCCCACAGCCACCCCCACCCCTACCCCTGCTTTGGGCCTGGTTGCCAACACGCGCTGGCGCGGCGTGCATTTGCGGCAATCGCCCGATGGCCCTATCATTGCCACGCTGCGCGAGGGCGAAAAGTTGCAAATTACCCATCACTTGGCCGTGGTAAGCGGGCTGGTGTGGGTTGAGGTCATTGACCCGCAGGGCCGGGTGGGCTGGATGCCGTTGATTTACACCGCCACCCTGACCCCGACGCCCACGCCGACGGCTACGCCCTCCCCGCAGCCGACGCCAACGGCCACCCCTTGAGGGCAGGGGAGGGCAACTTGCCCTCTGGCGGGCGTTCTTTGAAAATCTCGGTTTTGGATAATATTTTTGGCGGCGTTTTGTGCTGAGCGGAGCGTTCTTCGACTTCAGCGCCCGCACTGAGCCATGCCGAAGTGCCCGCACTGAGCCATGCCGAAGTGCCCGCACTGAGCCATGCCGAAGTGCAAAACGCCATCAACAGCGCGTTTCAACGACGATTGCTCCGCAATCTCCGCTCAACGCGCTTATCCGCAACTCAGGTTTGAGAAGCCTTTGTGTGGAATGACGCCTTGCTCGCGAAATTGTTGCTTGCCGTGTGGGGGCGCAGTGCTTGCCGCGCCGGGCTGCCTGGGGGAAGGTTTTGGGAAGCCGAATGGTGGCGCGCGATGATATAATCCAAAAAGAGCGTGATCTCTTTTCAGGAAGGGTTTCCCCATGATGCGTTTTGACCGTTTTACCGAGCGTGCTCAGGAAGTCGCCCAGCGCGCCGCGGAACTTATCCAGCGTTACGGGCACACCCAGATTGACACCGAGCATATCTTGCTGGCATTGCTGGAACAGCCCGGCGGGGTGGTGCCCCAGTTGCTGGAGATTTTGAATGTCAATACCTCCCAATTGATTGATCAGGTTGACCACGTTTTGCGTACCACGCCGAAGGCCAATATCTTCGGCGGCGGGGCGGGGCAGATTTTCATCACCCCGCGCGTCAAACGCATTGTGGATATGGCCAATCAGGAAGCCAACCGCTTACAAGACGAATACATCTCCACGGAGCACCTTTTTCTGGCGATTCTCAACGAGCGTAATACCCCTGCCGCCAGCCTGCTGGCTTCGGCGGGGGTGACGAAAGAGCGGGTTTATCAGGCTATCCGGCAGGTACGAGGGGGGCAACGCGTCACCGACCGCCGCGCCGAGGCCCGCTACCGCACCCTGGAAAAGTATTCCCGCGACCTCACCCAACTGGCACGAGAGGGCAAACTTGACCCCGTCATCGGGCGCGATGGCGAGATTTTGCGCGTCATTCAGGTGCTTTCCCGCCGCACGAAGAACAACCCCGTGCTCATCGGGGAGGCAGGAGTAGGGAAAACCGCCATCGTTGAGGGCCTGGCGCAGAAAATCGTCAACGGCGATGTGCCCGAAATTCTGGCGGGGCGGCGGGTGGTTTCCCTCGACCTGGGCGCAATGATTGCCGGCTCCCGTTTCCGCGGCGATTTTGAAGAGCGCCTCAAAGCGGCCATTGAAGAAGTCAAACGGTCGGAAGGTGAAATCATCCTTTTCATCGACGAATTACACACTGTGGTGGGCGCGGGGGCAGCCCAGGGAGCGATGGATGCCTCGAACATGCTCAAACCTGCCCTGGCACGTGGGGAACTCCAGTGCATTGGCGCCACGACGCTGGATGAATACCACAAATACATCGAAAAAGATGCCGCTCTGGAACGCCGCTTTGCGCCGGTGTATGTGGAAGAGCCCAGCATCGAAGATACCATCGAGATGCTGCGCGGCCTGCGCGACCGTTATGAAGCCCACCACGGGGTGCGGTTTACCGACGAGGCCTTGATTGCGGCAGCGCGGCTTTCCAGCCGTTATGTCACCGACCGTCACTTGCCCGACAAAGCCATTGACCTGATCGACGAGGCCGCGGCTAAACTGCGCGTCGCGCTGTATTCCCTGCCGACGGATTTGAAAAAGCGCAAGGCAGAAATTGAGCGCCTGATTGCCGAGGAAGAGCAGGCCCGTGAAGCGCGCGATTACGAGCGCGCTGCTATGAAGAAGATGGAGCGCCTGCGACTGGAAGAGGAATTTCAGAAGCAGCGGGCAGCATGGGAGGCCGAAAACCAGCTCGACGAAGTCGTTGATGCGGAAGACATTGCCGAAGTCATTTCGCAGTGGACGGGCATTCCGGTGACCCAGATGATGGAAACCGAAGCCGAGCGCCTGCTGCACATGGAAGAGCGCCTGCACGAGCGCATCGTGGGGCAGCACGAGGCCATCGCGGCGATTTCCGACGCCATTCGCCGCGCCCGCTCTGGCTTGAAAGACCCGCGGCGCCCCATCGGTTCGTTTATTTTCATCGGCCCCTCGGGTGTGGGCAAAACCGAACTCGCCAAGGCGCTGGCCGAATTCCTCTTCGACGATGAGGACGCGCTGGTGCGGGTGGATATGAGCGAATACCGCGAGCAGCACACGGTTTCCCGCCTGTTTGGCGCGCCGCCGGGCTACGTGGGGTATGAGGAAGGCGGTCAGCTCACCGAAGCCGTCCGACGCCGCCCCTATCGGGTGATTTTGTTCGACGAAATCGAAAAAGCCCACCCCGAAGTGTGGAACTCGCTGCTGCAAATTCTCGACGATGGCCGCCTGACCGATGGCCAGGGGCGCACGGTGGATTTCCGCAACACGGTCATCATCATGACTTCCAACCTGGGCACCGAATTCGTCAAGCGGGCAGGTTCGCTGGGTTTCCTGCAAGGGGAAGCCAAAGGCGAAGACCGCCGCGCGCAGGAAAAGATCGAGAAAGCCCTCAAAGCCACTTTTCGTCCCGAATTCCTCAACCGCATCGACGAAATCATCATGTTCTCGCCACTGAGCAAAGAGGAAATGCGCCAGATCGTGGATCTGCAAATGAGCGAGGTGGCCGAGCGGCTGGCCGAGCGCGATCTGACTGTACGCCTGACCGAGGCGGCGCGCGACTACCTTGCCGAAGTCGGCTACGACCCCGACTTTGGCGCGCGCCCGCTGAAACGTGCCCTGCAAAAGCACGTGGAAGGCCCGCTGGCTGTCCGGTTGCTGAGCGGCGAGTTTGCCGCTGGCGATATGATCGAGGTCGACGTGGAGGAAGACGACGCGGGCAAAAAGCACATTGTGTTCCGTAAAGTGGCGGGCGTTTCGCAGGCTGCTGAGGCTGCCGACGCTTTCAAGGCCAGTGCCGATGCCTGAACGCCCCATGATAAAATACGGGTTGGCGCGAACTTCAACACATTGACGAGCACACGGTGATTGTCATCGTTCCTCGGGTGAAGCCTGACCGGGAAGTGTGTGTACGGCAGGCGGGTCGCGTGTTGGTTGTGACTTCACCCCCCAACCACCCCTTCGGAGGAGGTTCCCCATGATCAAAGATGCCCTCAAAGATGCCGAACATCGGATGCAAGGCGCACTTCGGGCCTTGGAGGAAGACCTGGCAGGCATCCGCACCGGTCGCGCCACCCCCGCACTGGTGGAGCGGCTGGAAGTGGAGTATTACGGCACTCCGACGCCCTTGATGCAACTGGCTTCCATTAGCGTGCCGGAGCCGCGCCAGTTGCTCATCAAGCCTTTCGACCCCTCCACGCTGCGGGCTATTGAGCGCGCCATCATGACCTCTGACCTGGGTATCAACCCCAACAACGATGGCAAGAACATCCGCCTGATTTTGCCGCCGCTCACCGAAGAGCGCCGCCGCGAACTGGTGAAGGTGGTGCACCACCGCGTTGAAGAAGCGCGGGTAGCCATCCGCAACGTTCGCCGCGATGTCAAGCGGGACTTGAAAGAATTTGAGGACGAGAAACTGATTTCTGAAGACGAGCGCAAGCGGGCAGAAGACCAGTTGGATGACCTGACCAAGGAATACATCGAAAAGGCCGAAGCCCTGGGCGACCGCAAAGAAAAAGAAGTGATGGAGGTGTAGATTGTCTGCCCCTCCCCCCACGGCTTCGCAACTCGACCCTGCTTGGGAAGTCCCCGCGCATATTGCCATCATCATGGATGGCAATGGACGCTGGGCACGGCAGCGCAACCTGCCGCGGCTGGCAGGCCATCGCGCCGGCACCGAAAACCTGCGGCGGGTGATTCGCGCCTGCGTGGAATTCGGTATCCGCTATCTGACGATCTATGCCTTCTCCACCGAAAACTGGGCGCGCCCTCGCGAAGAGGTGGAAGGGCTGATGGAAATCATGGAAGAGTTCATCGACAAGGAACTCGATGAACTGGATGCCGAAGGGGTGCAAGTTTGGCACCTTGGCAAACTGGAAGGGGTGCGGCCTGCTTTGCAGGCCAAAATTCGGGATGCCGTCGAGCGGACCCGCCACAACCAGCGGCTGGTGCTCAATGTGGCGTTCAACTACGGCGGGCGCGACGAAATCGTGCAGGCGGTGCGGCGCATCGTGCGCGAAGGCATTCCCGCGGAAGCCATCACCGAGGAAACCATCGCCGACCGTCTCTATACCGCAGGCATGCCCGACCCCGATCTGGTCATCCGCACTTCAGGCGAAATTCGCACCAGCAACTTCTTGCTGTGGCAATCGGCCTACGCCGAGTGGTATTTCACGCCGGTTTACTGGCCTGACTTCGGGCGCGAAAATCTGCTGGAAGCCATTGCAGACTATAACCGCCGCGAGCGGCGCTTTGGGCGCGTGCTCGACCCGGATGAGGGATGAGAAGGAGACCTGATGCTCAAACAACGGGTGCTGGTAGCGGCTTTGCTTCTGCCGATTGGAATAGCCCTGATTTTCTTTGGCGGCCTGCCGTACCTTCTGCTGGTCGCCTTTTTTATGTTGGTGGCAGTGTGGGAATATGCCAATTTGTTTGCGGCGTTGGGGCGGCGGCCTGCGCGCGGGCTGATGATGCTGGGCGCGGCGGTGTTGCTGCTTTCCCGCTTTTTTGCCAGTTTTCGGTACGACGCGCATCTTTTGGCTGCCCTGGTGCTGCTGACGCTGGTTTACCACATGGCCGACTACGAGCGCGGGGCGCCGGAAAGCGCCACCGATTTCGCGGTTTCCCTGAGCGGCATCCTCTACGTGGGCTTTATCGGGGCTTACATGGTCTCGTTGCGGCTGGTTCCCAATGGCGCGTGGTGGGTCTTGCTGGCCCTGGCAACCATCTGGATTGCCGATAGTGGGGCCTACTTTGCCGGGCGCGCCTGGGGCAAGCACAAACTCAGCCCGCGCCTCAGCCCCAAGAAAACCTGGGAAGGCTACCTCGCGGGCGTGGTGAGCGGTACGCTCGCAGGCGCCGTGCTGGCAGCGGGCTTCCCCCTGGTGGCTGCACACCCCTTAACGGGCATGACGTGGGGCTATGGTGCCTTGCTGGGCGCGCTCATCAGCACCCTGGCGCCCCTGGGCGACCTGGGCGAAAGCCTGTTCAAGCGCCAGGCCGGTGTCAAGGATTCCGGCAATCTGCTGCCGGGGCACGGCGGCGCGTTCGACCGCGTGGATTCCTGGCTCTGGGCTGGTTTGATTGCTTACTATTTCGTTACACTGTTGACCTAAAAGGAGGTCGTGATGCCACTTGATACCGCCCCCACGAGGAACCTGGCCCTGGAACTCGTGCGCGTCACCGAGGCTGCTGCGATTGCTGCAGGCCGCTTCATGGGCCGGGGCGACAAGATTGCTGCCGACCAGGCCGCGGTGGATGCCATGCGGATGGTGCTCAATACCGTGGAGATGGACGGCATCATTGTGATTGGCGAAGGCGAGAAAGACGAAGCGCCCATGCTCTACAACGGCGAGCAGGTGGGCACCGGCGAACCGCCCAAAATGGATATTGCCGTGGACCCCATCGACGGTACCCGGCCGGTGGCGAAAGGCTTGCCCAATGCCATTGCCACGGTGGCGTTGGCGCCGCGCGGCACCATGTTCGACCCCGGTCCCTTCGTTTACATGCACAAAATTGCCGTGGGGCCAGAGGCTCGCGGAATGATTGACGTCAACGCGCCGGTGGAAGCCAACCTGCGCCGGATTGCCAAGGTGAAAGGGAAAGAGGTCAGCGATTTGACGGTGGTGATTTTGGACCGCCCCCGTCATGAGAAGTTGATTGCCGAAGTGCGGCGGCTGGGGGCGCGCATTCGCCTCATTCCCGACGGCGATGTGGCCGGCGCGCTGATGACCGCGTGGCCGAATTCGGGCATTGATGTGCTCATGGGCATTGGCGGCACGCCGGAAGGCGTGCTGGCAGCCTGCGCCCTGCGCGCGATGGGCGGTGAAATTCAGGGCAAACTCTATGCCCGCAACGAGGACGAATTGCGCCGTGGCAAGGAGATAGGCTATGACTTCGACAAGGTGCTGACGATGGACGACCTGGTGGCTTCCGATGATGTGTTCTTCGCGGCCACCGGCATCACCGATGGCGAACTGTTGCGGGGCGTGAAATACCGCGGCGACGTGGTACGCACCCATAGCCTGGTGGTGCGCGGCCTGACCGGCACGGTGCGTGAAATCTTTACCCGTCACCGCATTGAGAAAGCCAACGCCATTGTCGAACCCAAAATTTAGGCATTCCCTCGGGAAAGCCTCGTAGGTCGGTGCACGAAACCGCAGATGCCGCAGGTTACACAGGATTCTCTGTGAAATCTGCGGCATCTGCGTTCTAAACGCAGAAGTGCGGAGAAGCGCAAAGAAGCGCAAAGAAGCGCAAAGACGCGGAGAAAATCTGTGGTTGCCTTTGGCGTGCGGCGACTCGATGCCGCACGCCGAAAAAATCGGTGTGCATCGGTGGGCGCCAAGCGGGCACAGGGCATCACCGCACGGGGCATCACCACCGAGGGCCTCACACTTCCACCAAATTCTGCCGCTGCAAATCCCACAGGCGGCGATAGAGCCCCCCGCGCGCGAGCAGATCGGTGTGGGTGCCGCGCTCGGCCACTTCCCCCTTATAGAGCACCACGATTTCGTCCATCGCCTCCAGCCCCACCAGGTTGTGCGTCACCCACAGCACGCTGCGGCCGCGGGTGGTCTCCAGCAGGGTGTCCACCAATGCCTGCTCGGTGAGCGCGTCGAGGTTGGCGGTCGGCTCGTCGAGGAGCAAAATCGGTGCGTCGCGCAGCAGGGCTCGCGCGAGCGCGAGGCGCTGGCGCTGCCCGCCGCTGAGTTGCAGGCCCTGGCCGCCCAGGTCGGTGTCGTAGCCCTGGGGCAGGGTGTGCAGCCAGTCGGCGAGGCGCACGGCTTCCATCACGGCGTCTAAGCGGGCGTCGTCGGCGTCGGGCGCGGCGAGGAGCAGGTTTTCCCGCAGGGTGCCGCTGAAAATGAAGGGCTTTTGCCGTACCACCGCGAAACGGCTGCGCACCTCGTCGGGCAGCAACTCCCGCAGGTCGCGCCCGCCCAAAGTGATGCGCCCTTCGTCGTATTCCCAAAACCGCAGCAGCAGGGCAATCAGGGTGGATTTCCCCGCGCCGCTGGGGCCCACCACCGCGACGCGTTTGCCTTCGGGCAGGTCGAGGGAAACCTGCCGCAGCGCGGGCGGCTCATCGGGGGCGTAGCGGAAGGTGAGGGCTTCCACCCGCAGGTCGTTGGCCGCGGGCAATGCGGCGGGGTGGGCGGGCGGCTTCACGGCGGGCTCGGCGTCCACGAGTTCAAAGAGGCGGCGGGCGGCGGCGAGGTTGCTTTCCAGGAAGGCGGCCGCGGTGGGCAGGCCAAAGGCGGCTTCGTAGCCACTGAGCGCCACCAGCACCAACGCCACCCAGGTCACGCCGCCCAGCGCGCCCGCCCGCACTAACGGCACGCCCAGCAGCAGCACCGCAAGCATCCCCAGCCCCGAGAAGAGGATTTGCAGCGCCTGCTCCGCGCCTTCCAGCGAGGCCATTGCAGCCTGCGCGCCGAGGATTTCCTCGCCTAAGCGCAGAGCCAGGCGGCGCTGGGTGGTGGCGTAGTTGTAAGCCAGGGCGTCTGCCAGCCCCTGCACATGGTCCACCAGCGCGGCGTTGAGGGCTGCCCGGCGGGAAACCAGCACCTGCCCGGCGCGGCGGGCGCGCAGCCGCGCCCATACCGGCACCGCCACTGCCGCCAGCAGGAAGAAGACCAGCCACGCCAGCCCTAAGCGGGGGGCAAAGGCCGCCAAAAAGCCGGTCAGCAGCACGGCGGTCAGCGTGGCAACCCACGGCGGGGCGAGCACCCGCACGAAGAAGTTTTCTAAGGTGCGGATGTCGGCGATGATGCGCGCCAGCAGGTCGCCGCTGCGGTAACGCTGCAGGCGGGCGGGGGCCAGGGGTTCCAGCGCGGCGTAGAACCACACCCGCAGGCGGCTGAGCACCCGAAAGGTGGTGTCGTGGGAAATCAGCCGCTCGCCATAGCGGAACGCGCCGCGGGCGATGCCGAAGAAGCGCACGCCCACGATGGCGACGTTCAGGTCGCCGATGGGCGGATGCAGCGCGGCTTTGGCGATAATCCACGCACCGGTGCCCAGCAGCCCCACGCTGCTCAACACGGTGGCTGCCCCCAGCAGCACCGAGGCGAGCACCATCTTCCAGAACGGCGCGACCATGCGCAACAGGCGGTGGAAGGCTTGCCCGTTGGTCATGCGCGTGCCTCCTCGCCCGCGGCGCGCAGGCGCTCGTATTCCGGCTTGAGGATGGCATACATCAGCATGTCGTGGTACTGCTCCCAGCGGAAGACGGCAGCCCGCCGCGTACCTTCGTAGGTCATGCCAATTTTCTGCATCACCCGCCCTGAAGCGGGGTTGGTATGAAAGTGCTGTGCCTGAATGCGGTATAGCCCCGCTTTGCCAAAGCCATAGGCCAGCACCGCGCGGGCGGCTTCGGTGGTGTAGCCCTGCCCCCAGAAGGCTTTGCCCAGCCAGTAGGCCAGTTCGCCGACGTGGCGGGCAGTGAGGAAGCGCAATTCAATCGCACCCATCAGCTGGCCGGTGTGCGCCTCGGTGATGGCCCAAACGAGGCGCTCGCCGCGCTCGGCCGCGGGGGCGTGGGTGGCAATCCATGCCCGCGCGTGGGCTTCGGTGTAAGGGAAAGGGATGGTGGTGGTTTTCGCCACCGCGCGGTCGTTGGCGAGGCGCGCCAGCGTGGGAATGTCGTCCTCGGTGAAGGGGCGCAATCTCAGGCGCTCGGTGGTCAAAGGGGGAATGGTCATGAGGCTCTCTGTGTTGGGTGGGGGTGAGGCTTTGCGGGTTGGGGCACATGCCACCCCGTCGCGCTGCGATTATAACTGAATTTGGCTTTAACGCGAGCAGGCGGCCTGCATGGCTGCAAGCCGCCTGCTCCAGCGAAGGAGGAGAGGAGTCAAGGAGCGGGCTGCAAGGCGTCTTCGCTTTGCTGGCCCTCTGCCTTCTCCAAACTCAGGAGGTATTCGTGGATCGCAGCAGCCGAGCGACGACCGGCGGCCACTGCAGTTACCACCAAATCTGGGCCGGTCTCGGCATCGCCGCCGGCGTAGACGCCGGGGCGAGAGGTCGCACCGGTTTCGGGGTCGGTGACGATGAGACCCCAGTTGTAAGTCTTCAGGTCGGGCGTGGTTTTGCCGATGGTTTCATCAGGCCAGTAGCCAATCGCCAGCACGATGATGTCGGCAGGCATGGTGAAGTTGGAGCCTTCGATGGGAATCGGGCGGCGGCGGCCGCTTTCATCAGGCTCGCCCAGTTTCATGCGCACGCATTCCACGGCTTTCAGGCGGCCGTTCTCGTCGCCGATGAACTTCACCGGCTGGGTGAGGAACTGGTATTCCGCACCTTCTTCCCGCGCCCAGGTACGGTCTTTCACCCCACCGGGCATTTCGGCTTCCGAGCGGCGGTAAACGCACGTCACCTTGGCGGCGTTCAGGCGCACCGAGGTCCGCAAGCAGTCGGCGGCCGTGTCGCCACCGCCGACCACGATAACGTGCTTGCCTTCGATTTCCAGGGGGCCTTTGCCCTGATATTCCTCCGGCCAGATTTCCGGCGGCACGTTGGCGCGCACCAGATATTCGGTTGCCGGATAAACGCCTTCCAGGTCGTTGCCTTCCACCTTCATGGGGGCGTCGACATTCGCGCCCACGCCGATGAAGACGGCTTCGAAACCTTCGGCAAACAGGTCGTCGATGGTTTTGTCGACGCCGATTTTGGTGTTGAAAACAAACTTAACGCCCGCTTGCTTTAAATCTTCAATGCGGGCGAAAACCACGTCTTTAGGCAGTTTGAAGTTGGGGATGCCGTAAACCAGCAAGCCGCCGGGTGCGGGTTTGGCGTCGAACACGGTCACATCGTGGCCTTTTTGGCGCAATTGTTCGGCGCAGGAAAGCCCGGCAGGGCCAGCCCCCACAATGGCGACGCTGTGGCCGGTGGGCTTTCCGACCGGCACCTCGACGAGGCCGCCCTTGACCCGCCGCTCGTAGTCCACCACGAAGCGTTCCAACATGCCGGTCTGCACCGTGCCGTCGTAAGCCGAGCGCACGCACCCCCCCTGGCAGAGCACTTCGTGCGGGCACACCCGGCTGCACACTTCGGGCATGGAACTGGTTTCCCGGTAGAGCGCGGCGGCTTCCAGGAAGCGCCCTTGCTCGATGAGCCACATGGCGGAGGGGATGTCGTTGTGGACCGGGCAGGCTTCCATGCATGGTGCAGGGTCAGGGCAGTGAATACAGCGAGACGCCTCCCGTTGGGCTTCTTCCGGCGTCAACGGAATGTGGATGTCGTCGAAGTCGCAAATGCGTTCCTGCGGATCGCGCAACGGCAGTTCCAGATAGGGGATAACCAACCGCTGCTTGCGATCGATGGGCAGGGTCTCGCTGGGCACTTTCTGCATTACACACCTCCTCTCCTACCTTCGCTAAGGTGGCTTAATCCATACCAGAAAATGGTTTTTTTCGCAGGTGACGGTTGTCACGAAACGCCTTGGGCGTTTTCGGTTTGCAAATTTTACCGCGAAAGCGAATTTTTTGCCTCTCGGCATTGGCAGGCTTCCTTGACTTGCTGGCCGCGGCGCAGGAAGCCATCGTAGGGGCGGCCTGTGCCGCTGGAAACCCAGCCATCCAGCACCCAGGGCAGGTCGCGGTCGGCGGAAATCCACTCGCCATTGTATTTGCGGGCGATGTGGAGGTGGGTGGCATTGGCCAGGCCGCCTTCGCAAGAAGGGTGCCCGATGCGTTCCCCGGCGTGCAGGTAGGTGCCGGGCGCGACGCGGCCTTCGTCGGCAATGTGCAGGTAGAGCACATCCCAGCCGGTCTGCTCGTAGCCGTCGCCGTCCAGGTCGAGCATCACCACGCCATCGGCTGCCCGCACCACCAGGCCGTCGGCCACGGCAACCGCCCAGGCCTTGCTGACCTGGCAGCCGCCGTTGGGGGGCAGGTCGCTGGGGGCGAAATCCAGCGCGGCCCAGGCCGAGCCGTCGCCCCAGGCGCTGTGCGGCCCGCCGGTGAAATACCACACCACGCCGGGTTCGAAGGGCAGTTGCATGGGCGGCTGGGTCAGGCCGGGCGGCACGAGGGGGTCTACGGTGTAGTCAAAAGGATAGCCAAAGAGGCGGAGGTAGGTCGCGGCCAGGCCTTCCGGGCCGACGTCGTGCTGCCAGTCCTGCAGGTCATCCACCAGGGCAAAGAAATGCTGCACGGCCGCGGTTCCGGCGTTCACGCTGGGGTTGGGGCGCACCAGCAGGCCATCGGCCAGCACGAAAGCGCCCAGGGCATTGACCCGCCAGAGGTAGTAGCCCCGGTTGAGTTCATTGGCCGCCCAGTGGAGTTGCCGCCAAAGGCCTTCCCGTTGCGGGTCGCGCCAGCCGAAGGGGTAGGCGCGCTGCTGCTCAGGGATTTCGGTGTGCGTCACCCAGCCGCTTTGGTATTCCAGCAGCGCCAGCAGCAGCCGCGGGTTGACAGAATAATCGCGCGCCACCCGCGCCAGCATCTCGTCGCCGCGCATCGTCGTGCCGTGGACGTCTTCCTGATAGGTCGCCAGGAAACCGCCCGCTTTGGCGACGAAGGCTTTCACATCGAAAGCCGCGTTGCTGGGGCTGGCAACCAGTTCGGCATCGGGGAGGATTTTGAACGCAGGGGCTGCCGCGGCGGGAGCGGGGGCCGGGATGGTGAGCACCTGCCCTACGGAAAGGGTGTTGAGGTCGGTGAGGTGGTTGGCTTCGGCAATGGCCTGCACGCTCACCTCGAAGCGCCGTGCCAGCACGGCCAGGGTATCGCCGGGCTGCACCTGATAGCGCTGTTCCTGAGCGCGCAAGGTGGGCAGGGGACGGGGCGGGTTGGGCGTGGGGGAAGGCGGCGTTTGGCCGGGTTCCCGCACCGGTGTGGCAAAGGGGAGCGAAGAGGGTGTGGCGCCGGAAATCGGCGCGTAGGCCGCGGTAGGCGGCTGCCATGCGGGGGCGTTCCCGCCCCAGGCGCGCGTGCAGCCCCCCAACAACAACACCCCCACCAGCCAGAGCCATGCTTTGTGGCGCGACATGGCCCCATTTTACAATAAAACCGTCTCTTTGGCCTCGGTAAAAAGAGAAACCGTCGATTCCGTCGAAAACGCGTCCACAGAGATTTCACAGATTACATCGGTGGGACGAGAAACGGCAAAAGCGGGCATTCGCAATTTGCGGGCCGCCGGCTGGCCAAAGTGGTAAGATTAGGAGGCGACGCTCTTGTGGCGAAAGCCCCCCAGAGATGCCAGCCACAAAGCCGGGTAATCCGGCCGCCATGTAACCGTGTGACCATGTAACCATGTAACCACCCCCTCAACCGGAGGTTCCCATGCCCATGCCCCTCGTGGAATGCATCCCCAACTTTTCCGAAGGCCGCCGCCCCGAGGTCATCGAGGCCATCGTGAACGCCATCACTGCGGTGGACGGCGTGGTGCTGCTCGACCGTCATTCCGACCCCGACCACAACCGCACCGTCGTCACCTTCGTGGGGCCGCCCGCGGCGGTGGAAGAGGCCGCCTTCCGCGGCATTGCCAAAGCCGCCGAACTGATCGACCTCAACCATCACACCGGCGAGCACCCCCGCATCGGGGCGACCGATGTCGTGCCTTTCGTGCCCATCCGCGACATCACCATGACCGACTGCATTGAGATGGCCCGCCGCCTGGGCAAGCGGGTGGGCGAAGAACTCGGCATTCCGGTCTACCTCTACGAAAAGGCTGCCACCCGCCCCGAGCGGGAAAACCTGGAAAACATCCGCCGCGGGCAGTACGAGGCGCTGAAAGAGGAAATCGGCGTCAACCCGGCCCGCGACCCCGACTTTGGCCCCAAGAAAGTTGGGCCCGCGGGCGCAACGGTCATCGGCGCGCGCGACCCGCTCATCGCTTACAACGTCTACCTCACCACCGACGACGTCAGCATTGCCAAAAAAATCGCCCGCGCGGTGCGGCATTCCTCGGGCGGGCTGCGCTATGTGAAAGCGCTGGGCATGTTGGTGGAAGGCCGCGCGCAGGTTTCCATGAACCTGACCAACTACCGCAAGACGCCCATCGCCCGCGTGGTGGAACTCATCCGGCGGGAAGCCGCCCGCTACGGCGTGGCGGTGCACCACAGCGAACTGGTCGGCCTGGCGCCCGAAGAGGCGCTGGTGAACGCCGCCCGCTGGTATCTCCAACTGGACCAGTTCGACCCCGACGAGCAGATTCTGGAACGCCGTCTCTACGCGGCCCTGGCCGAAAACCCGCCCTCGCCGCAGGGAGCCCCCGATTTCCTCGACCGCCTCGCGGCGGCTACCCCGACGCCCGGCGGCGGCTCGGCTTCCGCTTACGCTGCGGCGCAGGCGGCTGCGCTGGTGGCCATGGTCGGGCGGCTGACCGTGGGCAAGAAAAAGTACAAAGATGTGGAAGCCGAAGTGTGGCCGCTCATCGAGCAGGCCGACGCCCTGCGCCGCGACCTGACCGCCGCGGTGGAAGAAGACGCCGCCGCCTTTGAGGCCTACATGGTCGCCCGCAAACTGCCCCGCAACACGGAAGAAGAAAAGGCGAAGCGCGCCCAGGCCATTCTGGAAGCCACCCGTACCGCCGCCGCCGTGCCGCTGAAGACCGCCCGCCTGGCGCTGCAAGTGTTGGACCTTGCCCGCCGCATCGCTGAAATCGGCAACGTCAATGCTGTCAGCGACGCAGGCACCGCGGCAGCCCTGGCCCGCGCCGCGGTGGAAGGCGCGGTGCTCAACATCCGCATCAACGCTACCGGCCTGCCGGAAGCCGAAGCCGCCGACATGACCGCCCAGGCTGACGACCTGCTGCGCCGTGCTGACGACCTCCACGCTGCGGTGATGGCCGCCGTCGCCGGGCGGATGATGTAATCCCGTCGGCGCGCAGCGCTGCGCCCCGACGTCCGTACTCGAGAGCCGCCCTGAGCGGAAGCGCCGCAAGGCGCTGAAGTCGAAGGGCGGGGTTTCGTTTGCTACTTTTGGGTTGGGCCAGGGGAAAGCCACGGCACGGGCATGGCTTTCCCTGCCTCACACCCCTTGCTCTGTGAGGTCATATCGCCGCATGAACCTGACTTCCAAACTTCAAGGCGCGCTGGCCCGCTGGCGGCTGAACATGGCGGCCCGTGAGGTCGCCGGGCACGCCCCCGAACCCGCCGAGGGGCCGCCCGTCGTCTTCTTCAACGCTTCCACCCGCCTGTGGGGGCTGAGCCAGAACGCGGCCTTCCAGTTGCTCACCGCCTGGAGCCTGCGCCTGCAGGGCGTGCCGGTGGTGCAGTTCGTCTGCCGCCGCGGGATGCCCCGCTGCATTTTGGGCACCGACTCCGACCGCCCCGACCCGCCCCCGCCCTGTGGCCTCTGCCAGGCGTGGTCGCGGCGGCTGTATGCCGGGATGCCGCAGCGCCCCTTTACCTATGCCGCCGACCCGGCGCTGGAAGCTGCCCTGGACGGCCTTTCGGTGGAAGCGTTGCAGGATTTCGTGCATCAGGGCGTGCCTTTGGGGGCGCTCGTGCTGCCGGGGCTGCGCTGGCGCCTGCGCCGCCACACCCTGGCCGACGACGCCCTCACCCGCGCGCTGTATGCCGATTTCATCCGCGGCGCGTGGCAGGTGGTGCGCGACTTCGGCGCCCTGCTGGACGAAACCCGGCCGCGCGCCGCGGTGGTCTTCAACGGCCAGTTTTTCCCCGAAGCGGCGGCGCGCTGGGCTGCCCGGCAGCGCGGCGTGCGGGTCATCACCCACGAAGTCGGCCTGCGCCCCCTCACGGCCTACTTCACCGAGGGCGAAGCCACTGCCTACCCCATCGCCATCCCCGATGATTTTGACCTCACCCCCGAGCAAAACGCCCGCCTCGACGCCTACCTCAGCCGCCGCTTCCAGGGCGATTTCACCATGGCGGGCATCCGCTTCTGGCCGGAAATGCGCGGCCTGGACGAGGCTTTCCTGCGCAAGGCGGCGGGCTTCCGCCAGATTGTGCCGGTGTTTACCAACGTGATTTTCGACACCAGCCAGCCCCACGCCAACGTCGTCTTCCCGCACATGTTCGCGTGGCTGGACGCGGTGCTGGAAATCACCCGGGCGCACCCCGAAACGCTGTTCGTGATTCGGGCGCACCCCGACGAGCAGCGCCCCGGCAAAGCGGCGCGGGAAAGCGTGCGCGAGTGGGTGCAGCGCCGCCGCGTCGCCGACCTGCCCAACGTGGTTTTCGTGGACTCGCAGGAGTTCCTCAACTCCTACGACCTGATTCGCCGCGCCAAGTTCGTCATGGTTTACAACTCCACCATTGGGCTGGAAGCCGTGCTCCTGGGCAAGGCAGTGCTCTGTGGCGGGAAGGCGCGCTTCACCCAGTATCCCATCGTGTTCTTCCCCCAGACGCCGGAAGCCTACCGCGCCCGGGCAGAGGAATTCCTGCGCGCCGACGGCGCAGAGGTGCCCGCCCCGCCGGAATTCCGCCGCAACGCCCGCCGCTTCCTCTACTACCAACTCTACAAAGTCTCGCTGCCTTTCGATGCCTTCCTGGAAGACGAACCGCGGGCGCGCGGCTATG
Source organism: Chloroflexota bacterium (assembly GCA_011322445.1). Taxonomy (NCBI): domain Bacteria; kingdom Bacillati; phylum Chloroflexota; species Chloroflexota bacterium. Next base: position 40,279 of record DRMV01000041.1, read on the forward strand.
TGCGCCTCAAGCCTTTCCGCTGGCAGGCGCTGCTGCCGGAAAACAGCCCCACCATGCGGGTGATTGCCGCAGGGCTGCTGGAAGAGCGGCCTTTCGTGATGCCGGAGGAGGTGTAAGCATGGCGCGCTGGAAGCGGCTGCCGTGGGATGCGGCTTTGTGGGGCGTGGTGGCGGTGGTTCTGGCTGCACACCTTTACCTGGCGCTGACGCCGGCCAACAGCCTGCTCAACTGGTTCCACTTCGACGATGCGTTTTATTACTTCAAAACGGCGCAGAACATTGCCCTCGGCCACGGCGTGACTTTCGACGGCACCGGCGCGACCAACGGCTTTCATCCCCTCTGGATGGCGGTGTGTGTGCCCATCTTTGCGCTGAGCCGCTGGTTTGGGCTGCTCGTGCCGCTGCGGGTGCTGGTGGTGGTGGTCGGCGTGCTGATGGCCGCGACCGCGTGGGTGATGGGGCGCACCGGTGCGCGTGTTTTTGGCCGCCCGGTGGGGTTGTTGCTGGCGGCAGGGTGGGCTTTGTGGCCGCCGCTCTACATGACCACCGTCGCGGGCGGCATGGAAAGCAGCCTGAACGCGCTCAGCCTGGCGTGGCTGTGGACGGCCTGGGCCGCGGTCTGGCCCCAGCCCGACGATGCCGCGGCGGTGCGGCGGCTGGGCTGGGCCGCGGCCTTTGCCATGCTGAGCAGGCTGGATAACGCGCTCATCGTGGCCGGGCTGGGGTTGTGGCTGCTGGGCCGCTGGTGGTGGGAGAGGAAAGTGCCTTTCCGCCGCCTGCTGCGGCTGGCGTGGCGGTTCGGCGCGCCGGGGCTGTTTGGTGTGGGGGCGTTTTTGCTGTGGAGCCGCCTGGTGGTGGGGGTGTGGATGCCCATCAGTTCGCTGGTCAAGCACTGGTGGGGCGGCCTGGATGGCACGGTGTACGGTCGCATGGCCGTGCGCTTTCGGCTGGAACATGCTATCGCACGGCTGCTGGCTTCTCCTGCTGCTTTCTGGCAGCGTTACCACCTTTGGTTGCTCGCGGCGCTGGTCGGTGGGGTGGCGGCGCTGGCGGCCGGGTGGCTGCTGTGGCGGTTTGCCCGCCGTGCCTCCCTGCCGGAAGCATGGACTGCGCCTTTCCGCCGCGGCGTAGTGCTGCCCTGGGCGCTGCTCGCCGGCGGCCACTGGCTTTACATGAAGGTGCTCTCGGGCATGTTGCCGTTACGGGATTGGTATTGGCTGCCTGAAGAAATGGCGGTGGCGCTTGTTGGGGCGGCTTTTCTTGCGGGCGCTGGGGCGTGGGCGGCGCGCCAATGGCCTGCGCTGCGGCGAGCGGGTTTCCCCGTGGCCGCGGTGTTGAGTGCCGCGTTGGCGGTGTTTTTTCTCGGCTGGATGGGGCGCACTTTCCCCCGCCACAACGACCACCTGCACCCCTACCTTGCCCAGGCTCGCTGGGTGGAAGCCCACACGCCTCCCGGCGCCGTGATTGCCGCCCCCGGCGCGGGCGCGTTAGGGTATTTCGTGCAAGGGAGGCGCATCGTCAACATGGACGGCCTCATCAGCACCCCGGCCTACCTGCGCGCCTGGCAGGCAGGAAAACAGCGCGCTTACCTTCGCCGCCTGGGCGTGCGTTACATTTTTGCCGGTTTTTGGATAAAATGGGCGCGCCCTTATGCCGCCATCAACCCCTACATTGGCACCGCGGCGACCTTCCGCTATGATGGCGAGGTGTTTGGGCTGTTCGACCTCAATTGAAGCGATGAATGCTATGAAAACGCCCCTTTGCTCGCTCGTGATTCGCGCCTACAACGAAGAAAAGCATATCGGCCGTTTGCTGGAAGGCGTGATGCAGCAGACGGTGAAGGATTGCGAAATCATCCTGGTGGATTCGGGTTCTACTGATGCCACCGTGGCCATCGCCCGCCGCTACCCCGTGCAGGTGGTGCACATTGCGCCGCAGGAATTCACCTTTGGGCGCTCGCTCAACCTGGGCATTCAGCACGCCCGCGGGGAATTCATCGTCATCGCCAGCGCGCACGTCTATCCGGTGTACCCCGACTGGCTGGAACGCCTGCTGGCGCCCTTTGCCGACCCGCAGGTGGCGCTCACTTACGGCAAGCAGCGCGGCGACCACCGCACGAAGTTTTCCGAGCACCAGATCTTCGCCCGCTGGTTCCCCGAAACCACGAATTTGCGCCAGCGGCACCCCTTCTGCAACAATGCCAACGCGGCCATCCGCCGGGCGCTGTGGGAACAGCACCCCTACGACGAAACCCTCACCGGCCTGGAAGACTTGGCCTGGGCGCAGTGGGCCATCGCGCAGGGCTATGTCCTGGCCTATGTGGCCGAGGCAGAAATCGTGCATGTTCACGAAGAGACGCCCCGCAAGGTGCTCAACCGCTACCGCCGCGAAGCGATGGCCTTCAAGCGCATTTATCCCGAAGCCCGCTTTTCGCTGTGGGATTTCGTGCGCCTTTCCACGGCCAACATCGCCAGCGACCTGTATCACGCTGCCCGTCAGGGGGTGTTGTGGCGCAACCTGGGCAGCATTTTCTGGTTCCGGCTGATGCAGTTTTGGGGCACTTACCGCGGCTACCGCACCGCCCAGGCCCCGCTGACCGACCACTTGCGGCAGACTTTTTATTACCCGCGCGGTTTGCGGCGGGAACCCTCTCGCGCCCGCGAGGGTGTGGAGCCGATTCGCTATGAATAAATCCATGCGCACGCTTTGGCTTTGGGGGGCCGTGTTGATGCTGGGGCTGGCTTCCTGCGGGAAGGCCGCACCGGCATCGCCTTCCCCTTCCCCCTCGCCGAGCGCCACGCCTTTTCAGCCTTCGCCCACGCCGGTGCCTCTTGCCGCGGTGGTGAACGGAACGCCGATTCCCCTTGCCGAGTTCCAGGCCGAAATGGCGCGCTTCCGCGCCGCTGAGGCCGAAGTTGGCACGAAACTCGCACCGCAGGAAAGCGCCACGCGGGTGCTGAACGACATGATCGACCGCATGTTGCTCGCCGAGGCCGCTTACCGGGAAGGCTTCCAGCCGCCCAGTGATGAAACCCTGTGGCAGCAGGCCGTGCAGGAAGCAGGCGGTGAGGATGCTTTGCAAACCTTTTTGCAAAAGCAGGGTTACACCCGGGCAAGTTTTTTGCAGGCGCTGCGACAGGCCCAGGCTGCAGCCTGGATGGTGCAGCACATTGCTGCCCAGGTGCCTGCGGAAGCGGAACAGGTGCATGCCCGGCAGATTTTAGTTTATAATAAACAAGAGGCTGAAAATATTTTGACCCGCCTGAATCAGGGCGAGAAGTTTGCAGCCCTGGCGGCGGCCTACGACCCCGAAGGGCGGGGCGACTTGGGTTGGTTCCCGCGGGGTTATTTGACCCAACCGGCAGTGGAAGCCGCCGCGTTTTCGCTGAAGGTGGGGCAGGTGAGCGGCATTATTGAGACACCGTTGGGCTACCACATCATTCAAGTGGAAGGCCGCGAAACCCGCCCGCTTTCCCCTGATGCCCGACGAAAGTTGCAAATGGCCGCGGTGCAGGCCTGGCTGCAGCAACAACGGAAGAACAGCACCTTGCGTATTTTGCTCACCCCTTCGCCTTAGCAGAGAGGGCGCTCATGTCTTTGGAATTTATCGACGAACCCCAACGCAAGAAAAAATCTTCGGGCTGGATCTGGAACTTGCTCACGGTGCTGATCGTGGTGGCGACGCTGTGCATGTTGAGCGGCTTCATGTTGGTCTTCATCAACCCTTATGTGCCGTTCAACCCCTTTCCCCCGCCCACGCTGCCGCCGACGCTCAGTTTCCCGAGCCCCACAGCCACCCTGCCGGTGGTCACGCTTCCCCCTACCTGGACGCCAACGCCTACCATTACCCCCAGTCCGACGAGCACGCCCACGCCGGCGCCGACGCTGACACCTACCCCGACGGTGCCGCCCACCCCAACCCTTTCGCCTACGCCATACCCCTATGAACTCCAGCCCGGCACCCCGACGTACAGCACCAGCAAGGTGTTCCACAGCGCCGAGGGTTGTAATTGGCTGAGTGTGGCCGGCCAGGTACTGGATGCCAGCGGCAAGCCGGTGGTCATCAACGTCATGGTGCGAGGGGAACTGGCAGGCACGCCGGTGGAACTCTACACCATCAGCGGCACGGCCACCAACTTCGGGCCGGGTGGTTACGAAATTCAACTGGCAGACCATCCCATTGCGAGCAGCCACACCCTTTACATTCAGTTGGTGGACCCCAACGGTTTGCCGGTTTCCCCGCAGATTTACTTTGATACCCACGACTCGTGTGAGGAGAACATTACCCTCATCAACTTCCGCCTGAGGCCGTAAAAGGCGCTGCGCCCCGTGGGGGGCTATGAGACCGCAGGTTGTTTGCTCATTCGCAGGATGTTGCAGCGAGGGGCAGGCAACCTGCGGTTTTTTTATTGCAACCAGGCCCACACCGCGACGGCCAGCGCCGCTCCTGCGGCGGAAGCCAGCGCGTTGACGACATCGTTGTTCATCCAGCGCCACCCCCGTTGCCGGTGCGTGGGCGTGCCGCAAGTGTGGCGCGGCGAATGTTCGGTTTCCTTTTGGCAGGCAGGGCAAAAGAACATGGCCTGCACGGTGGCCCCCAGCAGGGAATCCAGCAAGGCGCCGCCCCATCCGCCGAGGGTTACGGCCAGCGCAGTGGCCCAGGTGGGGGCGCCCCACAAAGCGCAGCCGCCAAGCAGCGCCGCGCCGCCAAAGGCTGCCGCCAGCCCCACGGGGGAGACCCCGCCCGAGGTCCCCGGCGGCACGGGATGGCCTGTGAGAATGTGGCGCGGCTTCCAGGGGGAAAGCACGCCGATTTCCGTTGCCCATGTGTCGGCGTTGACGGCGGCCAACGCCCCCGCGAAAGCCACCCACGCCCAGCGGGCTTCCGGCTGCCAGGCGTGGAACACCGCTAACGCCGCCGCCAGCCCCCCGTTGGCGGCTACCTGCCCCCAATCGCGCTGGCTGCCTTTGGCGAACTTTTCGCTCAGGGTGTGCTTGCGGTGGCGGAAAAGGTGCGAAAGCGCGCTGGAAGAGATGAAGAAAACCAGCAGCAACGCGGCCCAGGCCCAACCGCCCAGGCCAAACACCAGTCCCCCCACGACCAGGGCAGCCCACGCGCCGCTGGAAGCCAGCGCCCGCGCCCGATAAGCGCCCCACGCCACCAGCGCGGCCGCGGCGCTGCCCAGCCCCACCTGGGCGAACAGGCTCATCCTGCACCCCCCAGCAGCACCACGCCTACCGAGGCCAGAAAGCCCACGGCAGCCACTGCACCGACCACCCAGATGAGGTAGGCCATGGCTCGGCGGCTGGGGGATTGGTAAGCAAACAGCCCCAGCCCGGCGTTCAGGCCCTGGAAGAGCACGGCGGCTGCTGCCAGCAACACTGCCCGGTCATCGGCGACGGCGCTGCTCCCCCCTGCCAGGCTCGAGGCGGCCAGGCTGCTCCAAATCACGGCGGCGAGGGTGGCGCCCCAGGCCGTCAGCAAGAGCGCGCGGGCGAAAGCATCGCGCCAGATGGCGTTCAGCCAGCGGGTGGGGCGGTGCGAGACGGGTGCCACGGTTTCCAGCGAGCCTTCCTCGGCGGCGCGCCGCACGGCTTCCAGGAAGGCCGCAGGGTCGGCGGGTGAAATCACAAAGCGGCGATCTTCGGTAGCGATGACCACCAGCCCTTGTGGCTGGGCGGCCATGAAGGTAAAGCGCAGGTTGCCTGCCTGCCGCTCGCCCGTCAGGTTGCCCGGCCACCGCACGCGCGGCAGAGGGAGCGGCGTTTCCAGCGCCTCGGCCGTTTGCACCCACACCACGGCCTGCAAGGGCACTTCTTCCACCCACCAGCCCCATTGCAGCACCAGCCGGTCGCGACTTACGGTGTAGGCTGCCCGCTGCAGGGCATACGCGCCGTAAAGCAGCAGCGGCAGCGGCGCGGTGAGAAGCAGCCCCAAAAGCAGGAAAGCCAGCCCGCCGCGTGCTGGCTGCGCCGCGAGGTAATAGCATACGCCCGCACCCGCCGCCAGCACGGCGGCAGCCGCGATCTGCACCGCAGTGCCGGGGTGGTGAGGAGGGGTAAAAGCAGGGGAGGTCTCGGAAGGCATCATTTTTCTGCCGCCAGGCTGAGAAAGCGTGCCGCCATTATATCAGGGGAGGGAATGGCAGCAAACGGTTCCCCTTGGCTTCTGCCTCGCTTTCGGCTACAATGGGGGCATGGCGTGGGATTTGATCGGGCACGCGTGGGCTGAGGAACTGCTGAAGGGGCATATTCGCCGCGGGGCCGTACGCCATGCTTACCTCATCACCGGTCCCAACGGCGTAGGCCGCCGCACCCTCGCCCTGCGTTTGGCCCAGGCGCTCACCTGCGAGCAGCCCCCCGCGCCGGGGGAAGCCTGCGGCGTGTGCCGCAACTGCCGTCAGATAGCCAGCGAGCAGCACCCCGACTTGCACATTGTCCGGCGGGCGGAAGGCACGCGCGTCGTCAAGGTGGAGCAAATCCGTGCACTGGAGCGTTTGCTGGCGCTGACGCCGCGGGCGGCGCCTTATCGGGTGGCGTTGTTGCTCAACTTTGAGGAAGCCCATCCCAGCGCGGCCAATGCTTTGCTCAAAACGCTGGAAGAGCCGCCGCCTCATGTGGTGCTGTTGCTCACGGCGGAAAGCGCCGAAGCGCTTTTGCCCACGGTGGTTTCCCGCTGCGAGGTGCTGCGGCTGCGCCCCCTCAACCCCGCGGCCCTGGCCGAGGCGCTCCAGCGCTGCCACGGCATGCCGGCGGAAGAGGCTGAATTTCTGGCGCACCTTTCCGGCGGCAGGCCGGGCTATGCCCTGCGCCTGCACCAGACCCCCGAACTGCTGGAAGCCCGCACCGAAGCCCTGGAAAACCTGCTGGCGCTGCTCCCCGCCGACCGCATCCGCCGGTTTGCCTTTGCCGAAGACGCCGCCAAAGACCGTTCTACCCTGGTGGCGTTGTTGACAGTGTGGCTTTCCTTCTGGCGGGATGTGCTCATGGTGGCTTCCGGCGCGCCCTCGGCGCTCACCAACATTGACTATCGCGCGCATCTGGAAGCCCTGGCGGCTGTCGTTCCGCCGGAGCGCGCGCTCGCCGTGGTGCAGGCCATCCTTCAGGCCCTCGATGATGTGGACCATTATGTCAACACCCGTCTGGTGGCTGAAAACCTGATGCTGGCCTTCCCCCTAATTCCTAATTCCTGATTCCTCCCTTTTCCCATTCTGATGCCTATGCACTTCGATGCTTCCCTTCCCCCTTTACCGCTTCGCGATGTGCCTCCGGTGGCGCAGGCTGCCGAGGCGACGGGGTTCGCTGCTATTTGGACGACCGAGACGCAGCACAACCCCTTTCTGCCGCATCCGCTGATTGCCGAACACACCCGCCGTTTGCAAATGGGCACCGCGGTGGCGATTGCCTTTGCCCGCAGCCCCGCCGACCTGGCCTACACCGCGTGGGATCTGGCCGCGGTCTCCGGTGGCCGGTTCATCTTGGGGTTGGGCACCCAGGTCAAGGCACACATCACCCGCCGCTTTGGCATGGCATGGCCCGACTCGGTGGTGGGCAAACTGCGGGAAGAAATTCAAGCCATTCGTGCTTTTTGGCGCACCTGGCAACACGGTGAAAGGCTCAATTTCCGCGGCGAATATTACAAACTGACGCTGATGTCGCCGTTTTTCAACCCTGGCCCGATAGAGCACCCTGATATTCCCATTTACATCGCGGGTGTCAACACCGGGCTGGCGCGGTTGGCGGGTGAGGCCGCCGATGGCTTCCTGGTGCATCCCTTCCACACGGTGCGCTACCTGCAGGAAGTGCTGCTCCCGGCTATCAACGAGGGCGCGGCCAAGGCGACGCGTCCCCGCCCGCAAATTCAACTGACTGCTTTCGTGGTGACCGACGCCGAAGAGGAAAATTTCGTGCGCTCGCAGATTGCGTTCTACGCGAGCACGCCTTCTTACCGGCGGGTCATGCGCTTGCATGGCTGGGAAGATGTGGCCGAGCGGCTTTCCGCCCTCGCTGCCCGCGGCCAGTGGGAAGCCATGCCCGCGCTGGTTTCCGACGAAATGCTGCACACTTTTGCCGTCGTGGCTTCCCCCGCCGAGTTGCCGGCGGCTTTGGAAGAGCGTTACCGTGGGCTTGCCGACCGGTTGAGCCTCTATACCCCCTTCGTCCCCGGCCAGAAAGACGACCTCTGGCAACGGCTTACGCGCCACTTCAACTAAACCATGACCCTCACTCGTTCCATTCCCGGCCCTGACGACATCACCCGCACCACCCTACCCAACGGCATCACCGTGCTGACGCGCCCCAACTTTCAGAGCCAGTCGGTGGTGCTGAGCGGCTTCCTGCAGGTGGGCGCGCTGTTTGACCCTGATGAGAAACTTGGCCTGGCGCGCTTCACCGCTGGCATGTTGCTGCGCGGCACCGAGCATTACACCTTCGACGGCCTCTACGACCTGCTGGAAGCCAACGGGGCGCGCCTTGCTTTCAGCGGGCATACCCACACCACCGGCTTTAGCGGCAAGGCGTTGGCCGAAGACTTGCCCCTGTTGCTGCGCCTGCTGGATGAGGCCCTGCGCCGTCCTACCTTCCCGCCCAACGAAGTGGAGAAATTGCGCGCCCAGTGGTTGACCTCTTTGGCGCTGCGGGCGCAAGATACCGCCGAAATGGCCGAACTGGTCTTCGCCCGTCTGGTCTACGGCGACCATCCTTACGCCCGCCCCGATGAGGGTTACCCCGAGACCATTCAGGCCATCAGCCGCGACGATGTAGCGGCTTTCCACCGGGCGCACTATGGCCCGCGCGGCATGGTGATTGCGGTGGTCGGGGCGGTTTCCCCCGAGGCGGCGGTGGAAGCCGTCGCCGCGGCCCTGGGCGAATGGCAGAACCCGGGGCAGCCTGCCCCGCCTCAACTGCCGCCCCTGCGCCCGTTGGAAAAGACCGCGCGTGCCCATGCGCCCATCCCCGGCAAGAGCCAGTGCGATGTGGTGGTGGGGGCCGCAGGCCCGGCGCGTGCCGACGCCGACTACCTGCCCGCGATGGTCGGCAACACGATTTTGGGGCGCTTTGGCCTCATGGGACGCATTGGCGACGCGGTGCGCGAGCAGGCCGGGCTGGCCTACTACGCCTACTCTGAACTGCACGGCGGCTATGGTCCCGGCCCGTGGGAGGTCAACGCCGGCGTTGCGCCGCAGCACGTGGAAAAAGCCCTCGACCTCATCATCGCTGAAATCCGCCGCTTCGCGACCGAACCGGTGACGGCCGAGGAACTGGCCGACGCCCAGGCCGGCATTATCGGCAGCCTGCCGCTGAGTTTTGAGAGCAATCACGGCGTGGCGGGCGCACTGCTGACCATGGAGCGTTATGGCCTGGGGCTGGATTATTACCGCTGCTTTGCCGATCTGGTGCGCGCCGTGACGCCTGAAGCCATTCTGGAAACAGCCCGCCGTTACCTCGACCCCGACCGCCTGGCGGTGGCCGTGGCCGGGGAAATCGATTGACCCGCGCGAGGCGGCGGTGATCTTTTGGAAGCCCGGTATGAGCGAAACTTATGAGGTGCAACTGACAACCTGGGCTTATGGCGGTGAGGCGCTGGGGCGGCTGGAAGACGGTCGCGCTGTGTTCGTGCCGTTGGCCCTCCCCGGTGAGCGGGTGCGCGTGCGCCTGACGGAAGACAAGCCCCGTTACGCCCGCGGGGAAGTTACGGCGCTTTTGGAAGCCGCTGCCGACCGGGTTGCGCCTCGTTGTCCGCTTTATGGGCGTTGTGGCGGTTGTCATTATCAGCACGTGGCCTACGCGGCTCAATTGACCGCGAAGCGGGCTATTGTGCGCGATCAACTCGTCCGCATTGGCAAGTTCCCCGACCCCGCGGTGGCACCCACGGTGCCTTCGCCTGCCGTGTGGGGCTATCGTAACCACATCCAGATGCACCTTTCGCCGGAGGGGCGACTGGGGTTTCGCGCCCCCCGCTCGGCAGAGGTTGTGCCCGCGGAAGATTGTCTGCTGGCAGCCCAGCCGTTGCGCGACCTCATTCCGCACCTGGTGCTGGAAGCCGGAAGCGGTGTGGAGCGTGTCCATCTGCGGGTGGGGGCGGGCGATGAGGTGTTGCTTTGGCTGCGGGGGCAGCGCCCCGCGCCGCCTGCCTTCCAGGTGGATTTCCCCCTTTCGGCGGTGTACACCAACCCGGAAGGGGCAGCCTTTGTGCTTGCGGGGCGTGGCTTCCTGCCTATGGAGGTGAAAGGAAAGGTTTTCCGCGTTTCGGCGGCTTCGTTCTTCCAGGTCAACCTCGCGGTGGCCGAAGCCATGATCGACCACCTGTTGGAACACCTGCCGCTGACGCCGCGTGCCCGGCTGCTGGAACTTTACAGTGGTGTGGGACTGTTCAGTGCTTTCCTGGCGCCGCAGGTGGGGGAACTTGTGGCGGTGGAGTCTTCGCCGGAAGCCTGCTATGATTTTGGCGCCAATTTAGATGCTTTCGACCATGTCGCGCTTTATGAAGCCCCGGCGGCGATGGCGCTGGAACACCTCGCTGCCCAGGGCTTCCAGCCGGATGTGGCGGTGCTCGACCCGCCCCGCAGCGGCCTCAGCCGCGCGGCATTGGATGGCCTGATGGCGCTTGCCCCCGCGATGGTGGCTTATGTTTCTTGCGACCCCGCGACCCTGGCTCGCGATGGCCGCCGTATGGCGCGCCACGGCTATCGTTTGGTGCATATCACGCCTTTCGATATGTTCCCCCAGACTTATCACATCGAAACCATCAGCCTTTGGGAGCGGCGCCGCTAAAAACGTGACAAATGCCCAAAAAAGGGGTGCCATTCATCGCTGGACAGCGGTGGATAAACCCCCTACAATGACAACGGTAGCAGTAGGTGTGCTGCCGTTTTTTATTCGTTACTTGGCGGGAGGGGCCATGCTGCGCTGGTCGTTTCTTCATGGAATTATCTTCGGCCTGCCCCTGGTGGTGCTGACGGTGCTGTGCGTCTCGTATAGCAGCAAGTTGGGCAAGGTGCGCCCGTGGCTGCGGCAACATCGGCCTTCGTTACAGCGGTGGGGGTGGGCAAGTATGCTGTTTTTTGCCTGGCTCACACCGTTGAGCGGCATGGTGGTGATGTATGTTCACCCCGAAGCGTGGACGGCAGGGCACGCGGGGTGGCGCAGCCTGGGGTTGCCGTGGATGGCTTCCTGGGGGATGATGGTGCCTGTGGCGGCCACGACGTGCGTGTATCTGGCGCGGCGCGCCCGCCGACGCGCGTTGACCCCAACCTGGTATCGCCGCGGGTTGTGGGTTTTGATGACGGTGGCTTTGGGTAACACCTTGCTGGCTGCCCTGTTGGGTAGTATGACGGCGCAAGGCATTTTCTACCACTGAGTTTGGTGAGGACAAAGCATGGCATTGCCGCTTCATCAGGAAGAATTCATGGACGGGCGGGAAGCCGCTGCGATGACCGCTGCTGGCGTTGGCATTTTGGCTTTGGGGTTGGTGATGCCGGTGGGAGCATGGCTGATCACGGTGATCGGCGCCCCCTGCCAGTGGACGCGGCCGGTGTTGTCGGCGCTGGCGCTGGCGATCTGGGGTGGCACGTGGATGGGGCTGCGTTTGCGCTGGCGCGGCCGGGCGCAACCGGCGCGCCGGGTTGTTTTCGTGATGGGTGGATTGGTGCTGCTGGGGTTGATTGCGGGCTCACCCTGGCTTGTCGTGTTCTGGCATCATGCGATGTTGCCATAGCCTTGGGTAACGCAGGAGGTTGTGAGCAGGGCGCAGGGGGCTTGTACCAATTTGCACAAATGCCTGAAATCTGGTAAATTATGCTCAAGTCATTCTGTTGCCCAGGGAGAGGGTTTATGATGAGCCGCCAAATTCCCCATATTGTTGTCAGTCGTTTACCGATTTACCTGCGGGCTTTGGAACACGCGCTGGCGGAGGGGCTGACTTGCATTTCTTCGCAGGAGTTGAGCGAGCGGTTGGGTGTTTCGGCAGCCCAGATTCGGAAAGATTTGTCGATGTTTGGCGAATATGGCAAGCAAGGGCGGGGATACCCTGTTGAAGCGTTGATTGCAGCCCTGCGCAGCCATTTGCACGTGGATAAAGTGTGGGATGTGGTGCTGGTGGGTGTGGGCGACCTGGGACACGCCTTGGCGCGCTACAAAGGCTTTGCTGAGCGCGGCTTTCGCATTGCCATGGCGTTTGACAAAGACCCCGCCAAAATCGGCAGCCAGGCGGGCGATTTGGTGGTGGAAGACATTCGCACCATGGCTCGTCGCGTGCAGGAGGCGGGCATTCAGATTGGCATGATTGCCACCCCCGCCGCGGCGGCCCAGGAAGTCGCGAACGCCCTGGTGTTTGCCGGTGTGCGGGCTATTCTCAACTATGCCCCTATCCATCTCACCCTGCCCGAAGACGTGCGGGTGGAGTATCTCGACCCCGTCATTCCGCTGCAGCGGATGACCTATTATCTGGAATGAGGCTGGGCGGCGGGGCGCCAAGCCAGTTCGCGCCTGCTCCCGAGATTGTGCCCCTTTCGCCCCCAGGTGCGCTTGCGCCTGGGGGATTTTGCTTCCGGTCAGGAAGCGACGGGCGAGGTTTCGGAAACCCAGGCGGGCGCTTAAGTAAAGAGGGGAGCCCCACCTTAGAGCGGCCGGGCGCGTTTGACGCCCCGCGAGGTTACAAGTATAATTCTTTTGCTTTCGCGCTCGTGGCAGGTGGTGCCGCGGGCAAAATGCTATCCATCAGGGAGCCATCATGGCGCTCAAGGGAAACTTGCGTGATTTTTCCATCACGCAATTGCTTAATCTTGTCAACCTGGCCCGCAAAACAGGGATGTTATACATCCGCGGTGCAGAGGCCAAAGCGGAAATTTATTTTCGGGAAGGCAAACTGGCCTACGCCGCGATGAGCCACCAGCCTAACGACCTTGCTTCGGTGCTCTATCGCGAAAAGAAACTCAGTGCGGGGCAATATAAAGCCATCAAAGCCCGTAAAGAGCCGATGAACGACAAGGCGTTGGGGCTGTTGCTGGTCAATGCGGGCTATCTATCCCAGGAAGAGATTTTACAATGCCTGCAAGCGGCCTATGTGGGCGTGGTCAAACGCCTTTTTGCATGGGCTGAAGGGTATTTTGAGTTCGACGGCAAAGCGCCGCCGCCCCCCGGCCGCATTCTCGTGCGGGTGGATTTGGAAAACCTCATCATTGAGGGCGCGCGCCAGTTGCGGGAATGGGAACAACTGCAAAATGAAATCCCCGACCTGGATATGGCCCTCAAATTCACCGACCGTCCCGACACCAACCTGCGCAAGCTGAGCCTGAGCGTGGAAGAGTGGCGGGTCGTTTCGTTCATTAACCCCAAGAACACCATCCGCCAAATTGCCCGCGCCACCAAGATGAACGACCTGGAAATCCGTCGCATTGTATATGGTTTGCTCCAGGCCGGGTTGGTGGAACTCGTGCGGCCTGAACACAAACCGGCGCCCCCGCGCCCCATTCATACTGCTCTGGAAGGCAAAACCAAAGACGAACAGCGCTCGCTGGTCAATCGTCTGATTTCCCGCATTCGCGGCCTCTAAGCACCTTGGAAGTCCCCTTTCAATGATTTTTGACCGAGGAATTATGCCATGCAGACTGTAAAAATTGTGGTGACCGGCCCCTTCAACGCAGGCAAAACGGCCTTCATCCAAACAGTGAGCGAGATCGACGTGGTTGCGACGGAACGCAAAATCACCAGTGAGGCCGAAAGGGTGAAAGATACAACCACCGTCGCGATGGATTTTGGCCGCATCACCGTCGACGAAGACCTGGTGCTCTACCTCTTCGGCACCCCTGGGCAACGTCGCTTTGATTTTATGTGGGAAATCCTCTCTGAAGGGATGTTGGGCTTTATTGTGCTGGTCGATAGCACCCGCCCCGAGACCTTCCGAGAGGCTCGTAGCATTCTGGAGACCTTCCGGGCCTACGCGCCTACGCCCTACGTGGTGGCCGCCAACAAACAAGATATGGAGGACGCCTGGGACCTGGAAGACATGCGCATTGCCCTGCGGCTGGATTCCCGCGTGAAGTTGCTGCCCTGCGTGGCAACCGACAAAGAATCGGTGAAAAAAGTGTTGCTGGAATTGTTGTTCAGCATCATGGAGGAAATTGACGGCGGCCAGGCGTAGCCTTGCCACGGCTCACGCCGCCCGGCGAGAACGGCGGCCAGCGGTCTTGTGTACCGGCGAGCAAGGGCGGGGCTTTCAGGCCTCGCTTTTCTCACCTTCCTCGGCATCCTAACCATTGAGGCCATCGTGTCTTCTATCACCACCGATCAGGGTGTTGTTCACTATGAGGTTTTCGGGCGCGGTAAGCCCGTCATCTTGCTGCACGGCTGGTTAGGCTCCTGGGGCGTGTGGCAGGAAACCATGACTTACCTGGGGCGCTATTACCGCGCGTATGCGTTGGATTTTTGGGGCTTCGGCGAATCGGGCAAAAAGCGCGATTCCTATGACGTTGCCGATTTCGTCAGCCTGGTGGACCAGTTCATGGAGCAACTGGGCATCAGCCGCGCCCCCCTGGTCGGCCACAGCATGGGGGGCACGGTTTCTTTGAGCGTCGCCATTCGCTACCCGCAGCGCGTCAGCCGGGTGGTGGTCATTGGCTCGCCTATCAATGGGAATTCCCTTTCGCTCTCGTTGAAACTGGCCGGCTACCGTCCGGTGGCTTTCCTGGTCTATCACCAGATGACTTTGCTCAAACTGGGCATTCGCCTGACCTCGCCAATGATTACCAAAGACCCGCGTTGGCCTGAGATGATGGACCGCGACCTTTCTCAGACCACGCTGGAATCTTTCTTGCATAGTATTGCCTCACTGCGGCGCACCAACCTCGAAGCCTCGCTGGCGCAAATCAAAGTGCCCGTGATGGGCATGTATGGCAGCAAAGATGTCATCGTCAACCCGCGCCAGTGGATTGCGCTCAAACGGGGCGTGCCCCATGCTGAAATTGTCCGCTTCAAAGAAGCCGGGCATTTCATCATGCTCGACCAGCCCCGCGCCTTTATGGCTTATTTGCACGCTTTTCTGGAAGGTGAGCGTCCTCCGGAACCCCTGACGGAGGTGTTGGAAGCATGAGGCCCCAGGCCGAAGCGGTTGCCACCGACGAGGCGGTACGTCGGGCCTGGCAGACAGCAGTGCATGAAATTTTGGGGCCGGAAAGCACGCTGCCCGAGCCGGAAAGTCCCCAGCGCCCGTGGGAAAATCTGCTGCCGGCGCTCTGCGACCGTTATGGGGAAGCCGCGGGCCTGGGGGTAGGGCTGCGCATTGGGCGCGCTTTTGCCCGCCAGATGATCCCTCACATTGCTGAAGAGCCCCCTTTCCAGGCTGTGGCGTTCCGCTTTTCGCCCTGGCCGCGAAAAATGGCCGTAGGGCTTCGCCACCTGGCAGGGTTGGCTTCCGATTGGTTTGGGTTGGCTGTGGAAGTCGAATCGGCCCCGCGCGCGGTGCTTTGGCTTCCTCAGCGGTGCCCTTTTGTCCCCCCGCACGCTGAGGCTGCCTACCGTTGCACCCCGTGGGAGGGCTTTTTGCAAGAAATGCTGTACTGGTTGAGCGGCGGACGGTTGTTTACCGTGCAGACGACGGACGACCACCCCGCCGCGTTTCACATTCCCCACCGCCCCCTGCATTGATGCCGCCCTTGTGGCGGATTCCCCTTTCAGGTTGTCCTGCGAGCGCTTTCTATGCTCAAAATTATTCTGCGTGACGACCGGCATATTCCGCCTTTCAATGAACCAGCACGCGACTTGCGGGTTCATAACAAACCGCTCTGGCTGGCGCAGCGCGACGTGCTCACGCCGTATGTGGAGCGGGAGATTGAAATTCGCGCCGGTCGCCGCCTTCCCCCTGTGCGCGAAGAAGCGATCGTCTATCGCGACAATCTCTTGTTCGACGAATTCTACATCCGCGCCTTCCTGGAAGCCGCTCGCAAGCGCGGCAAGCCGGTGCGGGCAGCCTTTGCTGCCGACGACCCCGCCTTTCGCGAGCACGCTTTGCCCCTTTCGGTCTCTTACACCCAGCAGGGCGACATTTATCTTGCCGACCTGTGGTATTACCCCCACGGCACGGCAACCGACGAAGAGCCGGAGCCGTTGGTGATTGACCTGCAGGCGCGGGAAATCGGCTATTACCACGTCCCAACCTACATGGCGACCGAGCAGGGCGACCTGGTGTTTCAGGTGCCGCTGCGCGCCCTGCTGGCGATTGATAGCTGGGTGCATATTTTCATTGCCGACGTGGTGTTTGGCGTTTTTGCTCGCGGGGCGCGTTTCGAGGCGCACCTCAACCGAGACCCGTTTTTCAAACTGAAAGTGCTTGCCAAGGCGATGTATGAGGGCAAGCAGGTGCTCTCTTCGTCGCCGCTGGTGGTGGTGGGGCGCAACGTTGTGATTGACCCCACGGCGGTCATCCACGGCCCAACCCTCATCGGCGACAATGTCACCATCGGGGCTGGCGCCGTGGTCGATAATTGCATCATCGGCGATAACGTCAACATTTCCCAGGGTTGCCAGTTGTTGCTCTCGGTCGTGGGCGATGGCGCTTTCCTGCCTTTCCGCGCGGCTTTGTTCATGACCACGTTGATGGATAACAGCATGGTCGCCCAGAACACCTGCTTGCAAATGTGTGTGGTTGGCCGCAACACCTTCATTGGTGCCGGCACCACGTTTACCGACTTCAACCTGATTTCAGCCCCCATCAAGGCGCGCGATGGGCATGGTTTGTTGCGCGATGCCAACCGTCCGGTGTTGGGCGGCTGTGTGGGGCACAACTGCCGGCTGGGTTCCGGCTTGGTGATTTACCCCGCGCGGATGATCGAATCGGATGTCGTGCTGGCGGCCTCGCCGGAGCGGCGAGTGATTATGAAGGACGTCCCCTACGAGGAAAGCGACCATCACCATCTGCGCGGCGGCCACCGCCATCCTCGCCTTTACCCCCGTCCTGGGGAAGATGCTTCCCATACCTGGTGAACCGTGGATACTTTCGCTTTCATCATTCATCCCATCGATCCCAAACGCGATGTCAGCCGCAAGTTCCCGCTTTTGGGGCGCATCCTCACCGAGCGGCAGATAGACTTTTTCTCTACCTTCTTCCCGCCGGTTTATATTTCCGAGATCACCGGCATTGTCTCTCAGGCTACCGGCAAGGAAATCAAGGGGTGGTTTGTTGCCTGCCCTTACACCCCCAGGCGAATGCTGGAACTGCCCGAGCGGATGGTATACCGCAAAATCATCCAGACCGGACGCCTGGCCGAGCGGCTGGGCGCCAAAATTTTGGGGCTGGGTGCTTTTACTTCGGTGGTTGGCGACGGCGGTTTGACGGTAGCCAAAGCGTTAGATGTGCCCGTGACCACGGGCGATTCGTACACCGTGGCGATTGCCGTCGACGCCGTGTGGGAAGCCGCCCGCTTGATGGATATTCCCCCGGCCGAGGCGACGGCCGCGGTGGTGGGGGCTTCGGGCGCCATTGGGCGTGTGGCTGCTACGCTGATTGCCCGGCGGGTGGGTGAGGTATACTTAATAGGGCGGCGGCGCACGGCGTTGGAAGCCGCGCGCGAGCGCATCGCCGCCAATGGCGGCCGCGCCCGCTTGCGCGTGAGCACCGATATGGGCGACCTGCGCCACGCACAACTCATTCTCACTGTGACCAGTGCCCTGGATGCCGTGGTTGAGCCGGAGCACCTTCAACCCGGCAGCGTGGTGTGCGACGTTGCCCGGCCGCGCGATGTTTCTGCCCAGGTCGCCGCAGTGCGCGACGACGTGCTGGTCATTGACGGCGGGATGGTGGAAGTGCCCGGCCCGGTAGATTTCCATTTTGATTTTGGCTTCCCGCCCGGCAAAGCCTACGCCTGCATGGCCGAGACCATGGCGCTTGCCCTGGAAGGCCGCTTTGAAGATTACACCGTAGGCAAAGAAATTTCCCTCGCACGGGTGGAAGAAATTGCTCACATAGCAAGCAAGCACGGTTTTCGCTTGAGTGGTTTCCGGTCGTTTGAAAAGCCGGTGACCGCCGAACACATCGCTCGGGTGCGCGCCGCAGCCCAGAAACGGCGGGCGTCGCGAGCAGGGAGGTAGGTTATGAGCAAGGCTCGCATTTTAGTGGTGGAAGACGATTTGGACATTGCCAATATGCTCCAAATCTACTTCTCCAGCCAGGGCTACGAGGTGGAACTGGCCCCTCGCGGCTCCGATGCCTTGGAGAAGACGCGCCAGAGCATGCCGCACCTGATTGTGCTGGACATTATGCTGCCGGATATCGACGGTTATGAAGTGTGCCGCCGTCTCCGCACCAGCACCCGTACCAGCCACATTCCGGTCATCTTCCTCACCCAGAAAGACGAGCGCAGCGACCGCCTGCAGGGGCTGGAACTTGGCGCGGACGACTACATCACCAAACCTTTCGACATTGAGGAACTGCGCCTGCGGGTGCAAAATGCCATCCGCCGCGCTGAGCGGGAAAGCCTCACCGACCCGCGCTCTGGCCTTCCGGCAGGGCGTTTGATCGAAGAGCAACTGCGCCGCATCATCCGCACCGACGGCTGGGCGTTGATGGATATTCGCATCAATTACTACGACGCCTTCCGCGAGGTGTATGGCTTCGTGGCGGCTAACGATGTGTTGCGCTTCACGGCGATGTTGCTCAACGAGGTGGTGGATGAACTCGGCACGCCGGAAGACTTCATCGGTCACCCCGGCGACGAGAACTTTGTGGTCATTACGGCCGAAGAATCCGCACCGGCCATTCGTGCCCGTTTGAAAGAACGCTTTGCCGAAGAAGTCAAAAGCCATTACAACTTCATGGATCGCGAGCAGGGCTACATCACCGTGGAAGAAAATGGTGTTTCCAGGCAAGTCCCGCTGATGACGCTTTCCATGGGCATTGTTTCGCCTTCCCAATACCAGTTTGCCGATATTCGGGAAATCACCGAACTGGCTGCGGAAGCCCGCCGTAAAGATACGCCTACCGAGAACTGATCGCCGCCCCCTGATTGCCCCCTGGATTGAGGGGAAACCATGTTCGGAACCGAAGCCGTTGCGCTGGGCATTACATTGACCATCATCGGCGCGGGCCTGTGGCTTGTCGCCCGCACGATGACGCGCTTGGGGGATGTGGCGACGCGCGGGGGCATGCCCCTTACCGTTTCAGAAGGCGCGTTTGCTCACCTGCAAAACGACGACGAAGCCGTGCTGGTGGTGCTGGCAGGGGGGCGGGTGGGGTATCTCAATGCCCGGGCGCGCGAATGGTTCGGCCTGACCCTGGAAGACCAGCCGCCGCTGGAATTTCTGGCGCAGCGCATTCGCCCGGCCGACGAATTCATCCGTTTGTGTGCTACACCGGGGCGCGCCCGCCTGACTTTGAGCACGATGGCGCTGGAAGGCGCTTCTTACGCTGTGCCTTACGCGGGGGGAGCAGCGTTGGTGGTGACCTTGCGTCCACTTCACCTGCTCGCTGCCGACGATGGTCAGGGCCAGACGCGCACGGCCCCCACCGCAGAAGCGTTGGAAGTGTTGGTTGAATTGGGGGAGCAAATTGGCGGTCGCCTTGACCTCGACGAAGCCGTTCAAGCCGTCGCTGCTGCCGTAGACCGCTTGCTGCCCTCGGATTTGCTGGAAATTACCCTCTGGGATGAACGCCAGGAGACGCTGGTGCCCCATCGCTACATGGCGACCGGGCAGGGCGTTGAACCTGTCTCTGCAGCGGAACGTTATGCCCCCGACGAAGGGCTGACGGGTTATTTGGTGAGCCAGGGCCAGCCGCTTTTACTGGAAGACATCGACAAATACACCCCCGTGCCCGCGGCCATTGACCGCCGCCGTTACCCGGTGCGCGCTTACATGGGGGTGCCGTTGCAGGTGGGCGATGAGGTCGTCGGCACGTTAGAGGTGGCATCGCTGGCCCCGGCGGCTTACACCCCTGCCGACCTGGAATTCCTCTCGTTGATTGCGCGCGAAGTGGCCCTGGCGTTGCACAATGCACGCCTGTTCAGCGAAACCCGCCGCCGCTTGCAAGAACTCCGCAGCCTGGCGGGGATTGCCCGTGCTGTGGGTGGGGTGCGTCAGGTTGAGGAACTGATTGCCCGCATTTTGGAAAACATCCGCCCGTTGCTGACGGCGGAGGTGGCGGGTTTTCTGCTTTACGATGAAGTGCACCGCACCCTGGCGGCGCAGTGGCCGTTTGAAGGGCTGCCCGAGGGGTTCGTCGCGGCTTATCAAACGCGCATTGCCGCGGGCAGTGAGGCCGAAACGCTGCTCATGGCCGGCGAACCGTTGGTCACCGAAGAGGCTGCCGACGACGACCGCTGGCAGGTTTTGGGCCTGGCTGACCTCAGCCGCACGGCCGGTATTCACGCCAGCGTGCTGTATCCATTGATGGCGGGGGGGCGTTTTCTGGGCTTCCTGCAGGTGGCGAACAAGCCCAGCGGCGACGCCTTTGGCGACAACGACCTGCAAGTGCTGACCCTGATTGCCGCGCAAGTTGCCCCCTTGCTGGAAAACGCCGTGCTCTTTCAGGAAGCCCGCCAGCGTGCCCGCCGCGCCGAAGCCCTGCGCCGCATTGCCAGCCTGACGGCTTCTCCTGCCACCCTCGACGAGCTTTTCAAATTCTCGCTGGTGGAACTTGCTCGCCTGGTGGACGCCCGCTATGCTGCCGTCTTGTTGCTCGATGAGCATCAGACCCAACTGGCTCCCCACGAGCCTTCGTTGTATGGCATCTCGCCTGAAAAAGCGCGCGCCATTGGTGTGATTCCAGCCAACGCCCCCGATTTCCACCTCACGGTGAGCCGCACCGGACGTCCCTTCCTCTCTTCCGATTTGCTGGCCGACAAGCGGGTGATCGCGGCTTACCGGCCTTTGCTGAAGGCGCTGGGTGAGGTGCGCTCGGCGATGGTGGTGCCTTTGGAAGCGCACGGCGAAAGCATGGGCGAAATTTTGCTCGGCCACCCGCAGCCCGGCCATTTCGACCGCAACGACTTGCAACTGGCCGCAGCGACCGCCGCACAAATGGCCGTGGGGGTTGAGCGGCAGCGCCTTTTGACCCGCAGCGATGAGGCCTTGCGCACTCAGGTGCAGGAACTGAGCACCCTGACCCGCCTGAGTCGGGAACTCGCGGCATTTTCTTCGCTGGAACAACTGCTGGCCTATGCCCATAAACAAATTGTGGCGTTGACCGAAGCCGATTGCGGTCAGACGCTGGTGGTTGCTGCCAACGGGGAACACTGGGAGGTGTTGCACCATACCGGCGGCCCGTGTGAGCCGCGCCTGCACCCCTTGGACCTGGCCGCGCTGGAGCGGGGAATGCCGGAGCAGGTGGCCGATTACCATGTGGCGTCTTACCCCCAACCTCACGAAGGGGTGCGGTCGTCGCTTTCCCTGCCTTTGCGTTACCAGGAAAGCGTGGTGGGGGTGGTGCATCTGCACAGCCAACATCCCAACCATTTCAGCGGCCCGCGGCAGCAATTTGCCCGTCTGTTGGCCCAGCACATTGCCCTGGCCGTTGGCGGGGCGCTGCACACGCAAACCCTCTTCCAGGAAAACCTTTCCCTCCAGCGGCAGGTGCGGGCTTTGCAATTGTTGCAGGCCTATTTGCAGAAAGCCCATCCCCTCAGCGCGCCGCAGCAGGCGCTGGATGACTTCGTGGCCCTGGTGCGCGACGCGGTCGGCTTCGATGCGGTGCTGCTGGCCCGCCTCGGGGCGGAAAACGGCCTCCTCGAGCCGGTGGCCTCGGTGGGGTTCGAGACGCTGCAACCCTTCCGATGGGACGACCTGAGCCTGTTGCTGGAAGACCGCTTCCAGCGCGGCGGGGTGTACTTCATCCCCCGTGAGGAACGCCCCCCCTTGCCGGCCAGCCTGGCCCTGCCGCGCGTGAGCCGGCCCATGCCCGCCCGTGCCGATGCGCAAACCTGGCACCCGCGGGACCTGTTGATGGTCCCCTTGCGCACCACGCAGGGTGAGCCGTTGGGGTTGCTTTACCTCGATGCGCCTCGCGATGCCCGCCGCCCCGATGCCCCCACGCAAGATATTCTGCGGCTGCTGGCTGCCACCGCGGCCTTGCTGCTCGAAATGCAGCAATTGGCCGTCGCGTGGGATGCCGAGCGTCAGCACCTCACCGGCCGGGTGGAAGAAGCCGAAGCCACCGCCCGTCAGGCGCAGAACGACATCCCCCGCTGGTTGCACAAAGATCTGCAACAAACGCTGGACCGGTATGCCCTTTCCCGCCAGGCCGAGCGCCTGCGCATTAGCCTGGAAATCACCACCCTGCTCAACCGCCAGCCCAGCCATACCAGTGTGCTGCATGCTCTGGGCCGCCAGTTGATGGAGCGTTTTGGCTTCAACTACGTTTTGATTGCCGAACCGACGCCCTTCGTGCCGGGGGGGACGGAAGAAGGCGGCGTGCGGTTGCTGCACACTTTTGGGGAATTGCCCCCTGCGCTCAAACTCGACATGCTCTTGGGGCAACGCAACCCCCTGGCCGAAGTATTCCATCAAAAACAAGTTTTGGTCGTCCCCGACATTGACCGGGCGGCAGAATGGCAGCGTTCCCCGTTGCTGCAACGCCTGCAAGCGCAGAGTTTCGTGGCCTTCCCGGTGCTGGTCGAGCCGCAAGGTGGAAACGGCCAGGCCGCGCTGGTCAGTCACATTGTGCTGGCGACCTCCACCACGCCCACGCCTTCCTTTGCCACGCAGGACGAGATGATCTTCAGCCTGCTGGGGCGGCAGGTGGGCATTGTGCTCCAGAACCTCGATTTGCTGGCGCACACCTCCCGCCGCTTGCAAGAGGTAGACCTGCTGTTGACCTTTAGCCGCCAGTTGGGCGTGCTTGACCCCGAGCGCATTTTGCAAACCTTGATGGAAAGCACGTTGGGGGCTTTGCAACATGCCCACGCTGGTTTCATTGCCCTTTGGAACCCCGAGCGGGAAGAGTTGCAGCCCCAGGTCGCCGGTGGCTATGCCGACGCGGAGGCCATGCTCGCCATCACCTTCCCCAAAGAGAGCCTGCCCGTACAGGTGATGCTGGAAGGGCAGGCGCGGCGCATCGGCGAGTTGGATTTCGCCGCGGCCTATCCCCTTTCGCCGGAAGCCCTGACGGCTTACCGCCGTGCCACGGCCGATCGCATTCCGGTTTCCAGCATGATGGTGCCCATTCGCGCCGGTGAACGCCCCCTGGGCGTGATAGTGTTGGATAATTTTAACGCTACGGCGGCGTTTACCCGTGAAGACCAATCGCTGGTGGTTTCGCTGGCCGGGCAAACGGCACTTTCCCTGGAAAACGCCCACCTGCTGCACACCGCGGAGCGGCGCGCTTCCCAGTTGCACGCTCTGGCCAATGCTTCGGCGGGGCTGGTGGCGCGCAGCCTGTCGCTGGAAGAGGTCGAAGCCTCGCTGCTGGAACAACTGGCGGCGGTATTGCCTTACGATGGCGGCACCCTCTGGCTGCGGGAAGGCAACCGCCTGCGGGTTCGGGATGCGCGCGGCTTCCCCAATGCCGATGAACTCATTGGCATCACGATTGCAGTGGAAGACAGCCGCTTGTTCCAGGAAATGCTGGCCTCGGGCAAGGCGCTGGCCGTGGAAGACACCCACGCCGACGATCGTTTCCCAGCCCCGGAAGCCATGCCCAACCGTTCCTGGCTGGGGTTGCCGCTGCGGTTCAAAGACGAGGTGCTGGGCGTCATCGCTCTCGAGAAGCGCGAGCCGGGCTTCTTCACGCGCGACTGGGTGGAAACGGCCGAGACCTTTGCCGGTCAGGCGGCAGCAGCGTTGGGCAATGCCCGCCTTTATGAAGAAGTCCGCCGCCACGCCGAAGAACTGGACCACCGCACCCGCCGCCTGGCGCTGGTTTATGAAGTGACGGCCGAACTTTCGGCTTCCCTCGACCCCACTTACATTGCCGAATACACCACCCGTCGCCTGCACGAGGCGCTGGCGGGGCGAGCGGTTTCCTTTGTGCTGCTGGAAGATGAAACGCCTACCCTGCTGGCGGCAGCGCCCGCGCCGGAAGGTGAAACGCTGCCCCAACCCTGGCCTGCTGCGCCGGTTTTCACCCACCTGGCCGAAACGTTGGGTGTGCTGGCCGACGCCGACGTTCACGCCGACCCGCGTTTAGCCCCGCTGGAAGACATCCTCGCACGGCACGCGCCGAAGGTCACGGTGGTGCCGTTGCCGGCAGGGCAAGACCTGTTTGGGGCGTTGTTCATTCACCTGCCGGCGCAAGAAAGCCTTACCAGCGACGAGGTTGAACTTGCCCAAACCCTGGCCAAGCAGGCCGCGGTGGCTTTGCAAAACGCCCGCCTCTATGCTGCCAGCCGTCGCTTCACCGAGGAACTCGAAGCCCGTGTCGCCGAGCGCACCCGCCAGTTGCAACAAGAACACCACCGCGCGCAAACGCTGTTGCACATCATTACCGAACTTTCGGCCAGCCTCGACCTTGACCAGGTGCTCAACCGCACCCTTGACCTGCTCAACGAGGCATTGAGCGCCGAGCAAAGCAGCATTTTGCTAAAACGCGCCGATGCGCCAACGCTCTTCTTGCGTGCGGGGCGTGGCTATGCCGAGCAGCCGCCCCTCGGTGGGCGCCCTACCGATGTCTCGGCGAGCGATTCCCTGGCTGGCTGGGTGATCGAGCACAACCAGCCTGTGCTGGTGCCCGACCTGGAAAAAGACCCCCGCTGGCGCAAAAAGCCGCATGGTCTGCCGATTTCCCACCGAAGCGTCATCGGGGTGCCGCTGGTGGTGGCGCAAGATGTGCTTGGCGCGTTGCTGCTTTTCCATTCACAACCTCATCACTTCACCGAATATCACCTCGACCTGGCCTCGGCGACGGCCCGGCAAATTGCCGTTGCCATCAACAACGCCGAACTCTTCAACCTGATCCGTGAGCAGGCCGAGCGCCTGGGCAAACTGCTGCGCCAGCAGGAAGTGGAAGCCAGCCGCGCACGCGCCATCCTCGAGGCTATTGCCGACGGCGTGTTGGTGACCGACCGCAAGGGCACGATTACCCTTTTCAACCCCTCTGCCGAGCGCATCTTGGGGCTGCCGGCCGAGCAAACCCTCGACCGCCCCCTCGACCATTTCGTTGGCCTTTTTGGCAGCGCCGGCCGCCAATGGATGGAAACTATCCATCACTGGTCGGCTGACCCCGAAAGTTACCGTGACCAGGATGTGGCCTACGAAGAACGCCTGGAGTTGGAAGACGGTCGGGTGATTTCGGTGCATCTGGCGCCGGTGTTCTTCCGCAGAGATTTCCTGGGCACGGTCTCAGTCTTCCGCGACATTACCCATCAGGTAGAAGTGGATCGCCTGAAGTCGGAGTTCGTGGCAACGGTTTCCCACGAGTTGCGCACCCCCATGACGGCCATCAAAGGCTATGTGGATATTCTGCTCATGGGTGCGGCGGGGCCGCTTACCGACCAGCAGCGGCGCTTCTTGGAGACCGTCAAGAACAACACCGACCGCCTCAACCTGCTCGTCGGCGACCTGTTGGATATTTCCCGCATCGAGGCCGGGCGCGTCTCGCTGATGCCCGAAGCGGTGGGCCTGGTTGCCTTGCTGCGCGACGTACTGGCTGAACAACAGCGGCGGGCTGCCGAGGAAGGCCGTGAAATGACCTTCACCGCTGAAATCCCCGCCGATTTGCCGCCGGTGTATGGCGACCGGGAGCGCATTCGCCAGATTGCCGAAAACCTGGTCGAAAATGCCTACCGCTACACCCCTGATGGCGGCCATGTGTGGGTGCGGGCGCATCGGGAAGGCGATGAAGTGCAGATCGACGTGCAAGACACCGGCGTGGGGATTCCCCCCGAAGAGCAACCACGGGTGTTCGAGCGGTTCTACCGGGGTGAAAATTCCCTGGTGATGGCTTCTGCCGGCACCGGCCTGGGGCTGGCGATTGTCAAGACCCTGGTCGAAATGCACGGCGGGCGCATTTGGCTGGAAAGCACCGGTGTGCCCGGCGAGGGAAGCACCTTCTCGTTCACTTTACCGGTTTTTACCCCCGAGCACGAAGATTCCGCTGGAGAGGCTTGAGCCATGGCGAAAATTGTGATAGCCGAAGACGAACGCGATATCCGCGACCTGATCACCTTCACCCTGCAATTTGCAGGGCATGAGGTCATCCCGACGGCCAACGGCGCTGAGGCAGTGGAAGCCGTGCGCCGGGAACAGCCGGACATTGTGTTGATGGATGTGCGAATGCCCCGCCTGACCGGTTACGAAGCCTGCCGTCAGTTGAAGGCTGATGAAGCCACGAAAGATATTCCCGTCGTGTTCCTCTCGGCCAAAGGGCAGGAAAGCGAGGTCAAGGAAGGCCTCGCGGCGGGTGCGGTTGATTACATTTTGAAGCCCTTTTCTCCCGACCAGTTGACGGCTCGCGTGGCCGAACTGCTGCAGCAGCACGGCCGCGGCTAAGCCTTGCGCACAGGCAAGAGGTAAAAAGGTGGCCCCATGAGCGCCATTATCATCAAAGACCATATTGTCCATTACGAAGTGTTGGGACGCGGCCGCCCCGTGCTCTTTTTGCACGGCTGGGTGGGGTCGTGGCGCTATTGGGTGCCCGCGATGCAAAGCGCCTCTCAGCGCTATCGCGCCTATGCGTTGGATTTGTGGGGCTTTGGCGATAGCGACAAGCACGCCGAGCATTACGCCCTGGCTTCTCAAATTCACCTGCTGGCCGCCTTTTTGGAAGAAATGGGCATTGGGAAAGTCGCACTCATCGGCCATGGGCTGGGGGCTGTGGTGGGGCTGTTTTTTGCCCTGCAATATCCGTTGGCGGTGGACCGCATGGCTATGGTGGCGATGCCCAGCACGGTGGAGGCCATTCACCCGCGGTTGCAGAGCGACCCGCCGGAGCGGCTGGCTTCCTGGTTGCTCACGCCGACCCTTTCCACCGAAACGGCCCGCAAGGAAGCCCCTAAGACCGACCCTGCAGCGATTACCACCTCGCTGGCCGAAATTCAGGCGATGGATTTACTGGCCGAGGTGATGCGCGTGGAAGCGCCCTGCCTGCTGGTGCACGGGCGGAATGACCCCCTCATCGGCCTGCCCGCTGAAGACACGCTCACCCGCCTGCCGGAAAATATGCACCAGATTATTTTCGAGAAGTCGGGGCACTTCCCGATGCTCGACGAGCCCAGCAAGTTCAACCGTTTGATGTATGACTTTTTGCTGCTGGAATCGGGCGTCAGCCCGCGGCAGTTGCAGTTGAAGGAAGAATGGAAACGGCGCGTACGTTGAGGTCGAAGCGGTTTCGTAAGTGGTTCCAGCGGCCAGGCCGGTGGCCCCGCTTTGCAGCAGCCCGATGGTGGTTACTCGTCGGGCTTTTGTTGTTGGGGGGCTGTGCCTCTGCCCATGCCGTTGCCACGGGCACGGCATGGGTGCCGCCCACCCCTGCGGCAACGGTGCAGCCTTCCCCTTTGGCGACGCCTTCGCCCACGCCGACGCGCACACCTACACCCACACCTGCCGCGACGGCCACCCCCACCCCCAACCCTACCCCCGCATGCTGGTATGCCGGTGGGGAGATCGTGAGCGCCAGCCTGCCTTCCCGTTACCTCACGTACCGTATGCCGGTGCTGGTGTACCTGCCGCCTTGCTACGACCAGCAGCCCACCCGCCGCTATCCGGTGCTTTACCTCATTCACGGCCAGAATTTTGACCAGACCCAGTGGGTGCGGCTGGGGGCGCCTGCGGTGGCCGACCGCCTGATCGCTTCCGGCCAGGCGCCGCCTTTCATCATTGTGATGCCCGGCGAGCGCACATGGGAGCAGCCCCGCAACACCGGTTGGGATGAAACCTTTTTGCAGGTGCTCATGCCGTGGGTGGAAAGCCACTTCCGCACCCGCAACGACCGCTACGACCGGGCGATCGGGGGGCTTTCACGCGGGGCGTCGTGGGCCATTCATCTCGGGCTTTCCCATTGGGAACTGTTTGGCAGCATTGGCGGCCATAGCCCCCCGGTGTTTTGGGAAGATGTGCCGCACGTCCGCTCCTGGCTGCGCGAAATCCCGCCTGGCGAGTGGCCGCGGATTTATCTGGATATCGGCGACGCGGACCAGCAGCAAATTACCGAGTCGGCGCGCTGGTTCGAGGGGGTGCTCACGCAGGAAGGTGTTCCTCATGAGTGGCATTTCAACATCGGGCGGCACAATGAGGCCTACTGGCACCGCCACGTGGAAGCCTACATCCGGTGGTACGTTGCGCCCTGGAAGCCGTAGGCGGGCCCCGAAGCCGTTGTGCTGTGTGTGAGCCGTTAAAAGGCTCCGGGGCGGGATGTTCATCCCTGCCCCGAGTAACGACCGGAAACGGTGCGTAGGGAAGGCCGGTGGTTTTAGCCGCGGTAGCCCAGCAACCGCAAGCCGTTGAGCACAACCAGCACGGTGCTGCCTTCGTGGCCCACGACGCCCCACGGCAGGGTGAGGCCCGCGCCAAAGGCCGAGGCCACCAGCAACACAATGACGCCCATCGCAAAGGTGAGGTTCTGCCACACCACCCGGCGGGCTTTGCGCGCCAGACCGATGGCGTAGGGCAAATGGTGGAGGTTGTCGGCCATCAGCACGACGTCGGCGGTTTCCAGGGCCACGTCGGTGCCGGCGCCGCCCATCGCAATGCCGACATCGGCTAATGCCAGCGCTGGCGCGTCGTTCACGCCGTCGCCCACCATCGCGGTGGGGCCGTATTGCTTTTGCAGGCGTTCCAGCACGCGCACTTTGTCTTTGGGCAGCAGTTCGGCGTAAAATTCGTCCACGCCCACCTTGGCAGCAATGGCCGCTGCCACTTGCTCGTTATCGCCGGTGAGCATGACCACATGCTTGACGCCCAGGTCGTGCAGTTTCTTGACCACATCCGCGGCCTCGGGGCGCAGCGAATCGGCCACGGCAATCATCCCCAGCCAGCGCCGTGTCTCGGGACGGTAGGCGATGACCACGGTTTGCCCCTGGGCTTCCAGGGCGGTGATTTGCCCGGCCAGTGAGGCCGGCAGGGGCACCTCGCGCTCGTGGAACATGCGCACGTTGCCGACCCAAAGGGTAGCCCCTTCGACCGTCCCCTGCACGCCTTGCCCCACCACGGCGCGGAAATCGGCCGAAGGGGGGATTTCCAGGCCGCGTTGTTGGGCTGCATGCACCAGGGCGCGGGCGATGGGGTGTTCTGAGCGGGCTTCCAGCGCCGCGACCAGGCGCAGCAATTCGTCTTCGTTTATGCCCTCGGCCGGGTGCACGCCCTGCACCTGGGGCTCGCCTACGGTCAGCGTGCCGGTTTTGTCGAAGGCGACCACTTCCAGCGTGGCGGTGCGTTCCAGGTGGGCGCCGCCTTTGAACAGCACCCCTTTGCGCGCCCCGTTGGCGATGGCCGAGAGAATGGTCGCGGGGGTGGAAATCACCAGTGCGCAGGGGGAAGCCACCACAAGCCATGTCATCGCCCGGTAAAAGGCGGTGTCGAAGGGTTCGTGGAATACCAGCGGCGGCACGGCGGTCAGCAAGACAGCGCCACCGAGCACAAACTTGGCATAGTTGCGCTCGAAGGTTTCCAGGGCGCGCTGGGTTTTGGCCTTGGCTTCCTGGGCTTCTTCCACCATTTGCACAATTTTCGCCAAGGTAGATTCCTGGGCCAGGTGGGTGACGCGCACTTCAACCGTGCCGGTGGTGTTGACGGTGGCAGCGAAGACTTTGTCGCCCGGCTCTTTGAGCACCGGCACCGATTCGCCGGTGATGGGCGACTGGTCAACTTCGGTGGTGCCGGCCACCACTTCGCCATCGATGGGGAAGCGTTCGCCCGGCCGCACCATGACGATATCGCCCAGGCGCAGTTGCTCGACGGGCAGGGTTTCCCAGCCTTTTTCGGTTTTGACCGTGGCGGTGGGGGGGCGCAGGTCCATCAGGCTTTCGATGGCGCGGCGGGTGCGCCCGAGCGCGTAAGATTGCAAGGTGTTGGAAAGCGAGAAGAGGAAGAGCAGCACCGCGCCGTCAGCGGGCTGGCCTGCCAGCGCGGCCCCTAAGGCCGCCACGACCATCAGCAGGTCGACGTCGATTTCTCGCTCGGTAATCAGCAGTTCGATGCCCTCGATAGAACCGAAGTAGCCGCCTGCGGCGTAGGCGAGGACGAACAGCGCGGTGGAAACCCACGGCGGCGCGGCCAGGTGGTTGGCTGCCAGCGCCCCTAACAGCGCAACCAGGGTGGTAATGGTCAGCACGGTTTCCCACGTCAGTTTGCTCCAGCCGCGACGGGCAGGGGCGGGCTGAGGCGGCGGCGTGATTTCGGCTTCCACCACCGCCGTGAGCGGTGCGTGGCGGGGCAGGCGTGCCACCAGGGTGCCGTCGTCTTGCAGCACCACTTTGGGCGGCTGACCAAAAAATTGGGCCAGATCTTTGGCTAAGTGGGCCGCGCAATCGTTGCAGGTCTTGGTTCCAGCGAGGGGGCAGTGCTGCACGCGCGCCCATGCTCGGTGGGCGGCTTCTTGCGCGATTTCCTGCGCCTGGGCGTCTTCCAGCAGGCGCGGGTCGTAGGTAATTTGCAGGCGGGCGTGTTCGTAGTCCAGACGGGTTTCCAACACGCCGTCGTAGCCGATGAGGGTATCGCCGACGATGTCGGTACAACGTCCGTTAGGGAATTGGGGGTCGTGAGTGCTCATGATCCTTGGCTTTCGTTTCGCTGGCAGTCGGGGCAGAGGCCGTAATAGACTACCCGCGCGCCCAGGATGTGAAAGCCGGTGCGTGCTGCGGCCACTTGCTCCAGTTCGGCGACGGCCTCGTGGGGCAGGTCGACGATGCGGTGGCAGCGGACGCACACCAGGTTGATGTGCGGCGCGATGTCGGCGTCGTAGTGCGTGGTGTCGTCACCGGCGTCACCCAGGGCATGGATGGCACCCAGTTCCACCAGCGCGCTGAGGGTGTTGTACACGGTCGCGAGGCTCAGGGAAGGGTATTCCGGCTTCAGCGCGCGATAGATTTCTTGTGTGGTGGGGTGGGTATCGGTGTTCGCCAGGTAGCGGCAGATGGCCAGCCGCTGCGGGGTAAGCCGTAAGCCGGCCTCACGCAGGGCTTGAATCAGACGCTCTTCCGGGACTGCCGTGGTATGCGGGTGTGAGTTCATGGTTTTTTCCTTGTAACGCTATCAAGGTTAGAGAGATTATAAATTAGAAATGTGAAAAAAGCAAGGCTTTCTGCTCGGTGCGCGGCAAAAATCCCTTGCTCGGTGCCCATCCGAAAGCACTTGCCGCTCAGGGAACGCGCGATGGCATTCCCCGCGTGGGTTTTCGAAGCGGTCCTTAGCGGGCAAGGAGAGGAAGGTTGCCGTGGTGGGAGGGCTTTTGCCTTGCTTTTATCGCCGACACGCGTTGGCGTTGTTAATCTTCTTCCGGTGCAATGCGCAGCACGGCCTCGCCGTTGATGCGGCTGGCTTTCAGATCTTGCAGCGCCTTTTGGGCGGCTTCTAAGGGGTATTCCTGCACCGTGGTCTGCACCGGGATTTCGGCGGCGAGTTTCAGGAATTCCACGCCATCTTGATAAGTGGCGTTGGCGACGCTGCGCAGAGTGCGTTCCCAATAGATGAGGGGGTAGGGCATTTCGGGGATGGGGCTCATATGGATGGCGTTGATGGCCACGGTGCCGCCGCGGCGGAGGTTTGCCAGCGCCGCGTGGACGACTTTGCCCGCGGGGGCGAAGATGACAGCGCGGTCCAGCGGTTTGGGGGCCTTCTCGTCGGGGCTTCCCACCCATGCGGCGCCGAGTTCGCGCGCGTGGTCCTGGTGGTTGGGCGAGCGGGTGAACACGTAGACTTCACAGCCCCAGTAGCGCGCCACCTGAATGGCAATGTGCGCACTGGCGCCAAAACCGAACAGCCCTAACCGTTCACCCGGTTGCAGGTCGGCTTTCTTGAGGGCGCGATAGCCGATGATGCCCGCGCAGAGCAGCGGGGCAGCGTGCAGGTCGTCCATTTTTTCAGGGATGGGCAGGGCGTAGCGGGCTTCGGCCAGCATGTATTCGGCGTAGCCGCCATCCACGTGGAAG
The DNA here is from genome assembly GCA_011322445.1 of Chloroflexota bacterium. NCBI lineage: Bacteria > Bacillati > Chloroflexota > Chloroflexota bacterium. Next base: position 72,281 of record DRMV01000041.1, read on the forward strand.
CCGGTGAAGCGGGCGTTGGGGCACAGGTTTTCTTCACCGTGCTGGCAATATTCGCACTGGCCGCAAGCGTCGTAAAACCACGGCACGCCGACGCGGTCGCCGATTTTGAGGTTGGTGACGCCTTCGCCGAGTTCATCTACAATGCCGACGACCTGGTGCCCCACCGTGATGGGCAGGCGTGGGGGGTGGATGTCGCCTTCGACGGTGTGCAGGTCGGTGTGGCACACGCCGCAGACGCGAATTTTGAGCCGCACCTGGCCCGGGCCGGGCTCGGGGGTCGGCACGTCTTCCAGGCGCATGGGTTCGTTTTCGATGAGATCGTGGGCATACAATCGCCAGGCACGCATGACGCACCTCCGGGAAGTGGTGTGGGCCTTCAAGGGGAAGGCAGTGCCGCGGCTGGTTAGGCGGGCTGGGCTTCCTTGGGCTGGAAGCGGGGGTCGCGTGTCAGGGTGAGCCGCAGCCCTTCGGCCAGCCCGACTCGCGGGTGATAGTTCAAAATGTGGGCTGCTTTGCTGAGGTCGGCGCACATGCGGGGTACGCCGCCGCCGCTGCGGGGATTGTACACAATTTGGGCGTGGCTGTGGGCAATTTCCAGCACCAGGTTGGCAAGTTGGCGGACGCTGGTTTCCTTGCCACTGCCCACGTTGATGATTTCGCCGGCTGCCTGCGGGGCTGTGGCCGCGGCCACCAGCGCATCGACCACATCATCCACGAAAACATAGTCGCGCGTTTGGCTGCCATCGCCGTGAACGACCAGCGTGCCGCCGCGCACGGCCTGGTAAAGGAAGTTGGGAATGACCGGCGGGTGAGAGGGCGGCAGGTGCTGCCCTGGGCCGTAAGCGTTGAAAACTCGCAGCACCACGGTTTCCATGCCCCACAGCAGCCCAATGGTGCGCACATAGTGCTCGGCTGCGAGTTTGGAAACCGCATAAGGTGAGCGGGGGTTAGGCATCATGGCCTCGTGTAGCGGCTGGGTTTCCTGGAAGCCATACACCGCGCCGGAAGACACCAGCACTACCCGCCGCACGCCGACATCGCGCATTGCTTCCATCAACGCTACCGTGCCGCCGACATTGACGGCGTTGTATTCGCGCGGGTAGAGCACCGATTCCGGCACCGAGACGCGGGCGGCGAGATGATAGACGCAATCGACGCCTTGCAGCAAGGTCCACAGCTTGGGGCGGTCGTTGATGTCGCCGCGGGTGAACATGACCTCGGGCGAAAGGGCTTCGCGGTCGCCCGCCGAAAGGTCGTCTAACCCGCGTACCTGGTGGCCTTCCCGCACCAGGCGGTTGGCTAACGCTGCCCCCAGGAAACCGGCTGCGCCGGTGATGAGAAAGTTCATACCGTGACCTCGTGTGCTGCGCGGCCGGAGCCGCGAGGATGTGCCCCTGCTCATTATAGCACTGCAGAGAACGTCCAGAGCAGAAATCCTACCGCCGACCACCATGCCAGATGGCCAAAGATGGGGAAACCGTCGGGGCGAGAGGCTTACCTTTGGGGCAGGGAGGCGGTCGTGGCGGGGCCGGTGCGGTGGCTTTAGCCCGGCTGACCCGCGTCCTGACAATGCTTCTTGCTGTCGGTGGCGCGCCGCTGGGGCGGGAAAGCGTGGGTATAATATGTGTATTGTTGGCATCGATGGGGCTCTCTGGGCAAAGCGGCCGCGACGCGCGAGGTTTTCATGAATGCTACCGTTTCGGACAAATTTGAAAGGCGCACTTGGCTGTGGTGGGCTGTGTGGGCAACCTTGGGCAGCGTGCTGGGGGGCGGATATTTCCTCAGCCGCCCGTGGTGGTTTGGGCATCCGGTGCCCCTGAGCGTGTGGGGTGGTGAAGTGGCCGCCATTGCCCTGGGCACGCTGGCGATCTGGTGGCTTGCGTGGCAACAGCGGCGGGGAGGCGTTGCCGCGATGCAACGGGCTGCGCAGCGCCCGTTGTGGCTGTGGGGCTGGGGGTGGCTGACGTGGTTGAGCCTGGGGCTGGCGCTGACCCCTTCCGCTTTTTGGGAAGGCAACTTTCGCGCAGCCGTATTGTGGCAGCATGGCCTCTTGCTGTGGTTCTGGCTGGTGTGGGTGGGGGGAAGCGCCTGGTTCCTCGGCTGGAAGCAGCAGGGCGTTTTTCACCGCCCCGCATTCACGGGCTGGAAAACGTTTACTGCCATCCTTGCCCTGTGGGGGGTTGCAGCCTTGTTCATCATCCTTACCGGCTGGGGGTGGCGGGCGTCCTTTTACTGGCAGGGCGTGGGGGTGCCCATCCTCAGCGGGCAGGTGTGGCTTTTACTGACTTTCCTGGGGCTTGGCATCACGGTGGCGCGGTGGATGCCTTCCCGTTTTTGGAAACGGGTCAAGGCGCGCGACGCCATCGTGGTGGTCGTTCTGTGGTTGGTGGCCTTCGGAATTTGGTGGCGCACCACCCCTGCGCCGACCCATTTCCAACCGGCCGCATTCCCTCCGAACTACCAGCGTTACCCTTTCTCGGACGCGGAACGCTATGGCCTTGCCGGTGAGCAAGCGGTGTTGGGCTATGGTTATTTCGCCAGCGCGAGTGCGCCGCGCGGAGCCCTGGTCAACACTCATCTGGGACTGGCCGGTCTGCTGGCTTTGATTCAAGTGTGGGCCAGGCGTGCGTCTGCCATCACCACGGTGCTCCTGCTCCTGCTTGCGTGGATGCCCGCGCTGTTGTACCTGCTGGGGGCTCTCGTGCATTCACGCGCCGCGGGGCTGTTGCTGGCCGGCTTTGAAATTTTGCACGAAAGGAACGCGATTCTGCACGCCGACCTTTTTCATGTTACCTCGCACGTCCACATGTGGGCTACCGAACCCCTGCTGCGGGAAACTTTCGTGCTCCTGACGCTGGCAGCGGTGCTTTTCTTGCAACGCCCGTGGAAGCGCAAAGCGTGGCTGTTTGCCGTGGGGGCGCTGCTGGCCTTTGGTTTGCTCGTCCGGCGGGAGGTCCTGGTACTGGCAGCACTCTCGCCGCTCTTGGTATTCCCCATATTGTTTTCGGGCGGCCGGCAAAGACAACGAATCATCCGGGCTATTGCCTTAATGGGGATACTTGTGGCAGGAATTGCCGCTGTGTTAGTACCATGGGTGGGCCGGGGGCATATTCTCTCATTGAGGCCTCCCGGGGCGCGCTCAAAGATATCAACGGTTTCTATAATCCGCGGGTGGTTGCTTGGCCCGGTAAACACCGTGCTTTCCCCAAAATTTAGAATGGACGTCTTTCAAAATGTTGCCGCAGGCCCCCCTTCTTCGGTGCCTTCCCCCTCGTCGGGCACAACCCTCATTGTGCCCTCCACTTTGCCTGCAGCAACGCCTTCCAAGACAAGCGCTTCCCTCTCCGCCACTCCTACCCCTGAACCGGTGCCAACTGCCACTGCCCAAGCCACACCGCTTCCTCGTCACACGGCGTTGGCCACCCAAACTGCCTCAACTTCTTCGTCAGGCCCTACGTCAACAGGGTTTTGGGAACGCCTTGCTCAATGGCATGAGGGATTGCTCGTTGCCATCGGCGATTTGTTCATCCGCAACATCCTGGCGCTCGTGCTGGCGTTCCCGCCGGTGGCGCGCTTTTACCCCATGACGTGGGTCGTGGGCGAGAAAGTTCCTCTCTGGCGGGACTTCCTCTCCTCCCCCTGGTATCGGTTGCCGGGGGAAACCACGTTGTTACTACTCTTGCAAATGGGGGTGCTTTCCGCAGGCATGGCGGCGCTGTGGCGCAAACGGCGGGAGGCCGTAGTCTTTCCGCTCGGGTTGATGGTTTTCTATTTGGGTGTTAGCGCCGTGGCGCGCGACGCTGGGGGGCGGTATATCGTGCCGCTGGACTGGGTGCTGCCGCTCTTCGCCGCGGTGGGGGGCGTCACATTGCTGCGCGAAGGCGCGGCGATGCTGGGCGGCACGCTGCCGGCATGGTTGCAAACACCGCTTGACTTGGCGGAAAACACGCCACGGCTTGCCCGCCGCGGATGGCAACTGGGCGGCGGCGTGGCGCTGCTTTCTCTGGCCATGGTTGTGCTGGAGTTTGGCGCTATGGGATGGGTGGCTTATTCCGGGCAGGCTGGCGCGAGCACTTGGCCGGCCACCACGCCGCCCCGCTGGCGCCCCACCACCTCCGATGAAATCCTGCGCCGCCTGGATATGCTCCACGCGTGGTCAAGCCTTCCCTGGTCACGCGAAGAGGTGCAGCAGGCGTTAGTGCAGCACAAGGTGTGGGGCAGTTGGGGGTATCTCTTTTACCCCCGCTATGTGCAACCCACCGACGATTGCGGCGGGCCTTGCTGGCCTGGGGGGATAGAATCACCTTCTCTGCTCTTCGCTGGTGTGCTGGGAGGTATAGGGCAAATGCGTTTCCGGCTGCCACTGGCGACACCACCGCCCGCGATTCAGGATGGGAGCGAAGTGCTGGTGCTCTTTTGCAAACCGCTGAGAGATCATGGCTTCATTCATGCAAAAGCGCAGGTTTTGATCCAGATCGAGCGGGGGGGGAAGGCACCGCTCGCGGGGAGTGTGAGGGTCTTTGTGCCGGCAGAGGCCACGCTGGCTTGTCCTCAGCCCTGAGGAGGGAGTATAATGGCTCCCTCTCGCCCTGAGAATGAAACAGCAGCAGGCAGGGAGATGCCCAGGCGTGGAGGATAACGGTATGGAAAACCAAGTCGTGGATCTTTGTGAAGACGAAATCGATCTGCGAGAACTGGTGCTTACCCTTTGGCGTGGAAAGTGGATCATTGTGGCTGTTACGCTGGCGGCCGCCGTGGCGGCTCTGGTGGTGAGTCTGGCATTGCCTGAGCAATATCAGGCCGAAGCGGATTTGGTGCTGACCCAACCCGAATTGGAGAACCAGGTCAGCGAAGGTCTTTCTTTACATATTATAGTGCCGGACGTGAAAACAGTGACAGTCATGGCACAAGCACCTAAATTGTTCCAGCGTTTGAGCGAGGATCCGGCTGTTCAGGCCGCGTGGGCGCAAGAAGAAAAGTCGTTGACATGGCAACGTCTTGCTGGTAGCGCTGAAGTGAAAGAGCAAGGGAAAGATGGATTGCAGTTGTTGTTCAAGGATACGGATCCGGCCCGGGCGGCGTTGGTCGCAAACCATTGGGCTAAGTTGGTTGCAGATGACATCAATGCGCGTTATGGGTGGGAGGCGTTAGATGCCCAACTTGCGCCTCAAATTCGGTCGGCATGGGAGAATTACCAAAAAACGCAGGATAATTATCTTCAGGTACTGGACGGGAGTAAGGCAACTGCTTTGAGTGTCCAACTGGAAAATGTAAAAAGTACTTTGGATTGTGTTCTTTCCCTTTCCCGCAGTCTAGAGCGTTTGCGGGCCAGTGTGGCCTCTTTTGAAAAATACCTGAACGGGTTAGAGACAACCGCGGCGTTTTCTCCTAGTGATGCTTTGACTTTGGTGATGTTGCAACAACAGGTGTGGGCCCTTCAAGTGTGCGCCTCCAGTACCATCAATGTCCAAGTGCAGTGGCCAGCAGACGCTTTGTCCTCATTGACGGTTGGGGAAGCAAAAGGACTCATAAAAGAATTGCAGACTGCGATCGAAGAGCGCGAGCAGGGTTTGACAGAGCAGCAGAAATCTTTAGAGGCTGAGACGGTAAACCTTAAAAAGACGTTGGAAGAAGAGCAGGCTCGCGTGCGCGAGGCGGCTCAACAACGGGATACGGCATGGGAGACTTATCGTTCACTGACTGCATTGCGTTCCCAAACCCAGGCCTTGGCGTCGTCGGAGAACCAGGTGGCCTTGCTGTCGGCGCAAGCGGTACCGCCAGAGGAACCTGTTTCGCCGCGAACAAAGATGAATGTGGCGCTGGCGGCGGTGCTGGGCGTGATACTTGGCATGATGGGTGTGTGGGTGAAGGCGTGGTGGCAGCCGTTGGAAGAGAGCGCTCCCCAAGAGAAAGCATGATGCGTTCTCAAACATGATTTTGGTCATTCAAAAAGCACAATTGGCCTCGCTTGTGGCAGGACCTTGCTCACCCCCGATGAGCCTCGCTTGGCCTTTGGCTTTGTTCAGGCCAGGTGCTTGGGTCACTTGTCCCCTTTCCTCGCCTTAATAAAAGGAGGGCGGGGGACGATTACGGTGACGCGGCAGTGACGCCGCATTTTGTGTTTGCGCTTATCGTCACACTGAACGAGGCCTGCAAATCTTTTGCTCGAGCAGGGCAAGGCTTTCCTCTTTTCTCCCCAGGCTATCCATGAAGTGGGGATGGGCAGAGGCGCCGGTTTCCCCTTTTGCTTCCCTTTCTTCAAGTAGTGGGTAAAATCAGCCTTTGGGCGAGGGCAGGGAGAGCACGGAAAAAGGAACACCTGAGGCATTTTTCAACTCACAACCGTGGGGAAAAGGAGGAAACTCTTGTGCCAGCCAGTAGCAGAATTTTTTCCCCTCTTGGTGAATGCGCCACCCTTTGCCTGATACGCTTCTTGGTCAGAAGGATTCCTGAATGAAGAAAAGATATACCCTCTCGAGAAAAGTGATGGCGGTCAAGTTCCTGCTTGATGCCTTATTGTGGCTGCTTGCTGCGCCTTTGGCTTTTATCCTCCGGGTGGATTCCCCTCGTCTCTTTTTGACTTCCATACTTTTCTACACTTTAGTTTCCGCTCCTATCAAAATTGGCCTCCTATGGCTTAATGAGCTCTATCGGCAAGCCTGGCGGCGAGCAGGCATGCATGACCTCTATATTGTGGGACGAGCCGTGGGGGTTTACAGTGTCATCATGCTCTCCCTGGTGTGGCTATGGCACATTTTTCAATTAGGACGCCCGGGCCTTCTTTTGCCTCGAAGCATTCCTCTTATCGAAGGCACCTTGAGCATTCTGCTTTTAGGGGGTGTGCGGTTTCTCCGCCGGTGGGTGGATGAAAGGCGCATTCGCGCCCAAAGCCCGCAGCCTCGCCAACGCGTTTTACTGATTGGCGCTGGCGAAGCCGGTTCACTCATTGTTCGAGAAATGCAACGACATCCCGATATAGGTTTGTTGCCGGTGGCTTTCCTGGATGATGATCCAGCAAAACAAGGCTTGACCATATTGGGTGTTCCTGTTGTGGGCACTTTGTCTGCTTTGCCTCAAATCATCAAAGGCTATCGGGTTAATGAGGTGCTTATTTCTATGCCTTCTGCTCCCGGGAAGGTGATCCGGCAGATTACTGAGGTGTGTCGGGTAGAAGGGGTGGCTTGTCGTACAATTCCGGCTTTGCATGAGGTCATTTCAGGACGAGTGCTTATTCGTCAGATCCGCGAAGTTCGCCTTGAGGATTTGCTGCGACGCGAGCCTATTCGTCTGGACCTGGATACCATTGCTTCATACCTTAGTGGCAAAACTGTGCTGGTGACGGGAGCGGGCGGTTCTATTGGGTCGGAGATTGTGCGCCAGGTGATTCGCTTTCGCCCACGCTTAATTGTGCTTTTGGGACGCGGCGAAAACAGTCTTTATGAGATGGAGAAAGAAATTCGATTCGAGTGGCCGGGGGTACGTTACCAGGTTATCGTTGCTGATGTGAGGGATGCTGAACGACTAATGCTTGTCTTCCAGCGGGTACAACCTCAAATTGTATTTCATGCTGCTGCTCATAAACATGTCCCTCTGATGGAAATGAACCCCGAAGAAGCCATTCTCAACAATGTGTTTGGAACGCTCAATGTTGTGCGCGCGGCCCAAGCGGTTGGCGTTGAGCGCCTAGTGAATATTTCTACCGATAAGGCTGTCAATCCAACTTCGGTGATGGGGGCTTCAAAACGGGTGGCTGAATATGTGGTGCAAAGTGCTTCTGCCCAAGCCAAACCAGGGCAGGTTTTCGTTTCGGTCCGGTTTGGCAATGTGCTGGGCAGCCGAGGGAGCGTAGTTCCTCTGTTTCAGGAACAAATTCGCCGGGGAGGCCCTATTACTGTGACCCACCCGGAGATCAAACGCTATTTTATGACTATTCCAGAAGCCGCGCAATTGGTTCTGCAAGCAGGAGGGTTGGGAGATAATGGAGCCGTCTATGTTTTGGACATGGGAGAGCCTATCAAAATAGCAGATCTCGCCCGAGATCTTATCCACCTATCCGGCCTTACAGAAAAGGACATTCCCATTGTGTTTACGGGGCTTCGACCTGGGGAAAAATTATTCGAAGAACTTCTGACGGCTGAAGAAGGCGTGTCCAGTAGCCAACACGAGAAAATCTTTGTGGCCCGTATCACGCCAGTAGACGCTACCTGGTTGGCTAAATACCTTGATCTTCTTCGACAAGCGGCTCGTGCCGGGGACGGTCGGCGTATTCGAGAGATCTTGCGGATGATGATACCTACTTACCGCCCCTGGTTTTTGAAGCATTCCAGTCCGGATAACGTTGGAGAAGACTGGAGCAGGGAAGGTGAGCCCTGAAAAACGACGCTATCGTTCCCATCAGGGGCAAGGGCGAAACATCACTTCTACAACATCTGGGCGCTCCCGCGAGGGCAATCTTCACGGGAGCGGTCGAACCTGTGCTAAAATAGCCGCAATTACGGACAAAGTTGTCCGTTACGTTGTAACAGGGACGGCTGTCATGCCGTCCCTTGCGCCTTGGCGTTTCACCGACGATCGCTGTAAAATTGTGAGCCTTTCAATTACAGAAAGACGCCTTGACCACGGAAGGAAGGCTTGTTCTGGTTTTGAGACTTTTTTGCCATCTCTCTTCTCATTTAACCTGAGTTGCGGATAAACGCGTTGAGCGGAGATTGCGGAGCAATCGTCGTTAAAGCGCGCTGTTAGCAGCGTTTCGCACTTCGGCAGCTCAGTGCGGGCACTTTGACGTGGCTCAGTGCAGGCACTTCGGCATGGCTCCCCTTGGTCGCTTCGCTCAGCACGGAACGCTACCAGAGATATTATCCGAAACTGAGGTCATTTAGAGCGAGGCCTGTGTGCCCTGCGGTCTTATGCACAAAGTCAAGATGATGAAGTGGCTTCATGCAGGGATTGCTGAGAACAAGTGTGGCAATGGCTCTTGCTCATGCGCCAAAAGACCTGCCCCCCAAGTGTGGAAATCTTCCTTTTCCCTTGTCCCCTCTATACTCGCATCGTTTGGTGCTGAACCTTCTCTGTGCAACGGTGCTGAGATTGGGTAAGGGGATCATAATTTTGAGAAAGACGGGATGGTTGCATTATTCTGACAATTCACGGAGAAGCATATGGCGGCTAAGAAAGGATGTTCAGAGAATCAGCAACCCTTACTCGAGCGCATCCAGGCACGTTCGGCGCGCGTTGGTGTGGTTGGGTTGGGATACGTTGGCTTGCCTTTTGCACTGGAAGCCGCGCAAGCGGGCTTTCAGGTGACCGGTATCGAGCGCAACCCAGCGCGGGTAGCCATGGTCAACCGGGGGGAAAACTACATCGACGACATCCGGGAAGAAGACTTGCAAGCCGCGGTGCAGGCCGGGCAGTTGCGCGCCCAGGTGAGTTTCGACGGCGTGGAAGACCTAGATGTGGTCGTCATCGCTGTGCCCACGCCGCTTACCCGTCATCTGACGCCCGATTTGCAATACATCGTGGGTGTCACCGAGGCGCTGAGCGCGCACATCCGGCCGGGGCAACTGATCAGCCTGGAATCGACCACCTACCCCGGCACCACTGAAGAGGTGATGAAGCCCATTCTGGAAAAAAGCGGTCTGAAGGCGGAAGAAGACTTCTTCCTCGCCCACTCGCCCGAGCGGGTCGATCCTGGCAACAAGCGCTGGAAGACCAAGAACACCACCAAGGTGGTAGGCGGCGTGGGGCCGCGTTCCTTAGAGGTCGCACAGGCCTTTTACGGGCAAATCATCGAAAAAGTGGTGCCGGTTTCCTCAGCCAAGGCCGCCGAATTGGTCAAGGTGTTCGAGAACACCTTTCGGGCAGTCAACATCGCGCTGGTCAACGAAATGGCCCTGTTGTGCGACCGCATGGGGCTGGACGTGTGGGAAGTGTTGGACGCGGCCTTCACCAAGCCTTTCGGCATCATGCCCTTTTACCCGGGCCCCGGCGTAGGCGGGCATTGCATTCCCCTCGACCCGCATTATCTGGAATGGAAGGCGCGCGAATACAACTTTTTCACCCACTTCATCACCCTGGCCGGGGAAATCAACCGCAAGATGCCGGAATTCGTGCGTGAAAAGGCATATCGGTTGCTGAACCAAATGGGCAAAGCGCCTTCCCAGTCTAAGGTGTTGCTGTTGGGGTTGGCGTATAAGAACGACATCAGCGACTGGCGAGAATCCCCTGCCCTGGAAGTCGCCCATCTGCTGCAGGCCGATGGGGTGGAAGTGCATTACCACGACCCTTACATTCCAGACGCGCAACAGGCAGGGCTGAACTTGTACAGCGAACCGCTGAACGCCGCCCTGCTGGAAGCCATGGATCTGGTTATCATCACCACTGCGCACCAAACGGTGGATTACGCCTTCGTGGTCAAACACGCTCGCCGGGTGCTGGATACCCGTAATGCCACTCACGGCCTCGAAAGTGACAAGGTGGTGCTGTTATGAAACGTTTTGGCCTCACCGGTGCGGCGGGTTATGTGGCTCCCCGCCACCTCAAAGCCATCAAAGAAACCGGCAATCGCCTGGTGGCCGCGCTGGATATTGCTGAAGCGGTAGGTGTGCTGGATGCTTATTTCCCAGAGGCAGAATTTTTTACCCAGCCGGAGATTTTCGAGCAATATCTGGAAGACCTGCGTGATGCAAACGAGGGCGTCGATTACCTTTCTATTTGTACGCCCAATTACCTGCACGAGCCGCACATTCGGATGGCGTTTCGCCAGGGCGCCGACGCCATTTGTGAAAAACCTTTGGTGACCGATTATCAACGGCTGGAGCGTCTGCGAGAAGCCGAGGCCCGTAGCGGCCGCCGCGTATGGACAATTTTGCAACTGCGGGTGCATCCGGTGCTGCTAACCCTGCGGGAGCAACTGCTACGAGAAGGCGGCACCAAAGATGTGGTGCTGACTTATATCACCGGCCGCGGACGCTGGTATCACAATACCTGGAAAACACGCTCCGAACAGAGCGGTGGTTTGGCAGCCAATATCGGGGTGCACTTCTTCGACCTGTTGGGATGGCTGTTTGGGAAAGTAGAACACCTGGAAGTCCATGCCCGTTCGCGGCAGCGGGTGGCTGGCTTCCTGACCCTGGAGCGGGCGCGGGTGCGCTGGCTGCTTTCCATTGCTTTGGACGACGTGCCCCGGGAGCGGCTGGCGCAGGGGCAACGCGCCTATCGCACGATTACGGTGGATGGCGAGCCGGTGGAGTTTTCAGGTGGCTTCACCGACCTGCACACCAGGGTTTACGAGCGCGTGCTGGCAGGTCAGGGCTTTGGCATCGACGACGTCGCACAGGCTATCTGGCTGGTACATCAAATTCGGGAAATGCCCCTCACACTGCCCAAAGCCGAAGTGCGGCACCCGCTGTTGGCAGAGGCGTAACATGACCGATTACTTTGTGCATGAATCGTCGTATGTGGACGAAGGCGCCCGTATTGGTAAGGGCACCAAAATCTGGCATTTTTGTCATGTGATGCCCGGCGCGCAAATTGGCCAAAACTGCGTATTAGGGCAAAACGTTTTCATCGGGAAAAACGTGCATATTGGCAATGGCGTCAAAATTCAAAACAACGTCTCAGTTTACGAAGGCGTGGAAGTGGAAGACGACGCCTTCCTGGGCCCCAGCGCGGTGTTTACCAACGTGCGCAACCCCCGCTCGCCGTTCCCGGTTCACGGGCAATATCAGCGTACCCTGGTCAAGCGCGGGGCGACCATTGGGGCCAACGCGACCATTGTCACTGGCGTGACGTTGGGCGAGTGGTGCTTCATCGCTGCTGGCGCGGTGGTGACCAAAAACGTGCCTCCCTATGCCCTGATGGCCGGGGTGCCCGCCCGCCGCATCGGCTGGGCGTGCCGCTGCGGGGCCGTATTGCATTTTGATGAGGAAAAGGAAACGGTCTGCCCGAAATGCGGTCGCCGTTACCGGCAGATCGATGCCGAGCACATCGAGCCAATCTCTTCCCCGGGGGGAGAAAAATGAGCGAGAACATCCGCATTCCCATTTACGACCCCCGCCCCGAAGTCGAAGCACTGTGGGGGGAATTGCACGAGGCCATCGATAGGGTACTGCGCTCCGGGCGTTTCATCCTGGGGCCAGAGGTGGAGGCTTTTGAAGAGGAAGTGGCCGGGTACCTTGGCGTGCGCTATGCCGTGGGCGTCAATTCGGGCACCGATGCTTTGGTGATTGCCTTGCGGGCGTTGGGTATTGGCCCGGGGGATGAGGTTATCACCACGCCCTTCACCTTTTTCGCCACCGCGGAAGCCATCAGCATGGTGGGGGCCAAGCCGGTGTTTGTGGATATTGAACCTCGAACCTATAACATTGACCCGGCATTAATTCCTCAGGCCATCACCCCGCGCACGAAGGCCATCCTGCCGGTGCATCTTTACGGGCACGCGGCCAATATGGGGCCGATTCTGGAACTTGCCCGTGCGCACAGCCTGAAAGTGGTGGAAGATGTGGCCCAGGCTTTTGGCGGTGAATACAAGGGCCGCAAACTCGGCTCATTGGGCGATGCAGGCGCTTTCTCGTTCTTCCCCACAAAAAACCTGGGCGGTTTTGGCGATGGCGGGCTGATTGCCACCAACAACCCCGAAGTGGCTGAAATGGCGCGGGCGCTGCGGGCGCATGGCGCGCGCAAGAAATACCACAACGAGATGTTGGGCTATAATTCGCGGCTGGATGCCCTGCAGGCAGCCCTGTTGCGCGTCAAATTGCGCCACATTGACGAGTGGAATGCGCGGCGGCGGGCCGTGGCGGCGCGTTATCACGAAGCCCTGGCCGGTGTGGAGGGTTTGATGCTTCCCGTGGAAGCAGAATACGCCCACCATGTGTACCATCAGTACACGGTGCGGGTGAAGCACGGCCGCAGGGATGCTCTGCGGGCTCGCCTGGCCGAAGCCGGCATTGGCACCATGGTGTACTATCCGGTGCCAGTGCATCGCTTGCCCGTTTACGCCTGGCCTGAAGGCTCGCTGCCACAGGCTGAGGCCGCGGCTGAGGAGGTGGTGGCGTTGCCGATCTTTCCAGCATTTAAACAATGTTCTGCTCTTGCTTATATTAGGGAGCAAGTTGGGGATTGTCTATCCCAATTGTCAAGCTAAAATGTCATTGCTCTTTAGTGGAAGTAATAGGCATAATTACTTGTGCTTATGGGGTAACTACCATGGAATTACTCTCTAGAAGTGGTGAACCCAAACCCCTTTTGATCACAGGAATAGAGTATTTTGTTCAACATTTTATTGAATCTTTTTCAAGAATATATCAAGGGCGAATATTTGCTCCTGAGCTGGCTCAAGAGATGTCTCGTTTTCGCAAATTGTCTACTTTAGCTAAATATTTGCCGAAAGTTAATCTCTGGTATCAAATTGGTGGCTCTATTGGCCCTGGTAGGGTCTTCAAATTGGCAAATCTGTTTAATACCCCTGTGGTCTTGCATTGGGTTGGTACAGATGTGTTAGTGGCGCAGGATTACTTTAGTAAACATTCTGAACATTTACAAGTACAATCAAAAATAGTCCACTGGGCAGGAGCGCCTTGGCTTGCCGACGAGCTTAAACAAATAGGCATTAATGCTCAGTTTGTCCCTTTGCCTTTAAAAACGGTAGGCTATTTTCTCTCCCAAGAGCCCCCTCCTTTACCTCGCCAATTTAAGATATTGACTTATATTCCTGAGCGCCGGGCAGCATTTTACGGATGGGAACATATTCTACGTTTAGCCGAAGATTTTCCGACCCTTGACATTCTCGTTATTGGAGCACGAGGGCGTTTTGTCTCTTCTCCCCCTCCAAATATACACTTTTTAGGGTGGCTTCATGATACAGCCAATATTTTTGCGGAGTGTAGTGTCGTGGTTCGGATGACAACACATGATGGCTACGGAGGAACTATTCAGGAAGGATTATCGCTGGGGAGATACGCTATTTGGACTTACCCATTTCCTGGGGCTTTTCTCGCTAAGGATTATGTGTCATTGCGTGCCCACATTGATAGTCTGTACACATTACACCGGAGAAATTTGCTAACCTTGAACGAAAAGGGACGAGCGTATATGTTGCAGCATATGCGTCCGGAGAATTTAACGGCGAATATTCTGCGTAGATTTCAGAATTTGTTGAGCCCTGGCACTCAATAAGAGTAACAGTAGCGCATTCAAAGGATACTTCAAAAAGTACGATTAAGAGCCACTATGAATAAATTCTCAACAGGAGTGGGAATTACCTCCATTTCGCAGGTAATTAACTTGTCTTTAGGGGTATTTTCCTCTGTTATTTTGGCCAGAGTACTGGGGCCGGAAGGACGGGGAATTTATGGGTTGGCGATACTTTTACCATCTCTCATTGTAACTTTTGGAAATTTAGGCATTGGCTCGGCAACAGTTTACTACGTCGCCAGCAATGAGTTCTCCCGCCAAGAGATATTGGGGACGAATGTATTGTTGAGCATTCTTATTAGTGGGATTGGAATTGGTGTGGGGATAGTTATTGCTTTAGTTTTCCAAGACCCTCTTTTTTCAGGCGTACCCTTAAAATACCTTTTGCTGGCATTATCTCTCGTCCCTCTAAATTTGCTTTTCGCTTCTACCAGATACATTTTACTGGGTGCTCAGCACATTAAAGCATTCAATTATGTGCAAATTATTCGGTCTGTTGTGTTCCTTGCTTCTTTGGTGATCTCCCTGTTGGGGCTAAAAGGCAAAGTGAGTGGAGCAATCCTTGCGAATATAGTAACTTGGACAATTGTGGATATCTTTCTGCTTTACGTTGCGAAGAAGGTGGCTGGTGGAATTAAACTAGGGATCAATACTGTTTACCTGAAAAGGGCACTGACTTACGGTATCCAAGCACATGTCTCCAATGTTCTTAGTTTTCTTAACTATCGTGCAGATATGTTTCTTGTTAACGGTTTTTTGGGGCCATCTGCTGTAGGATTATATGCTGTAGGGGTAGGATTGGCAGAGAAAGTTTGGATGGTTTCTCAATCGGCCGGCACAGTGCTTTTCCCACGGGTAGCAAGCGAGCAAAAGGAAGAACGCCGCAAGCATTTCACGCCATTGGTAGCTCGTACTGTCCTTTGGGTTACGATAATTGGATCGTTGGTGCTCTTTTTTTTGAGCCGTTGGCTTATTCTTTTCCTCTACTCTAAGCCCTTTTTGCCCGCTGTAGGTGTGTTGCGCGCCTTGTTGGTTGGAATTACAGCGCTTAGCGTCAGTCGGGTCTTAGCTAATGATATCGCGGGACGTGGCCGCCCAATTTTAAATACCTATAGTGGAGCAGTTGTGGTTGCCTCTAATATCATTTTGAACCTGCTTTGGCTTCCTCGCTATGGAATTCTGGGCGCAGCATGGGCCTCTACAATCTCTTACAATATTTCTTTTGTGTTAGTTCTTTACTTCTACTCTCGTCTTTCGGGCAACCCCTGGTGGAAAGTTGTTTTGCCCCAGCGGGGCGATTGGGCACTGTATCTCAAGATGGGAAAGGCGCTCTTTCGATGGGGTTGGGGCAAAATTGGGATAAGGTCATGAATGGACCAATGAGAAAAAACAAAAGCACGAAAAGCAATAGCGGAAAGCGTTCCATTTTATTTATCTCCGCTCTTGATTTCTGGTCCTTGGGAAAAGGCAAAGGGGGGCCTGCTTTATATAAGGCATTGACAGGCTATGCCCAGCGTGGATGGGAGGTGTATTTCATTACTGGAAACCGCGCTAATGGTGATAATGAAGCCCACCATCTTAATATTCAAGTGATTCGATTTGATGCCCCCTGGTTGAAACGGCTAATGAAGATCAGAAAGGTAGGATTTTTTACCAGGGCCGTATGGTGGCTATACTTTCAAGTTGTGGCTTTCTTGAAAGCAATAAAACTGCATAGAACTGTGAAATTTGATGTGGTATACGGATATGAAATTTATGGGACTCCGGTGGCGAAGGTTTTGTCGAAGTTGTGGAGCACGCCTATGGTTGCGCGGTTTCAGGGGAGCATTGTGCAGTTGTTATGGAAGGGAAAACCCTTTTGGAGGATTAGGGCATGGGAACACGTCTTGGCCTTTAAGACATCAAGATTTTCTGATATCGTGATAATGACCAACGATGGTTCGCAGGGTGATCAATTGTTATCACAAATGAATGTAGATGCTAGAAAAATCCGTTTTTGGATGAATGGAGTGGATTGGTCACTTTTTGAGGAAATGCTTGGTTATAGTGATGCCAAAAAAAAGTTGAATATCAATGCTAAAAATGTACTTCTGGTAATTAGCCGACTTGTGAGCATCAAGCGGGTTGACCGTAGCATTCAGGCTCTCCCGGAAGTTCTGAAAGAATTTCCAGACGTACTTTTATTGATTGTAGGTGATGGTAATGAGCGCGAGCGCCTTGAGAAATTGGCAGAAGAATTGGGGGTGAGTGATAATGTGCGCTTTGAAGGGGCTGTCCCTCATAAAGATGTCCCTTTATACCTTGCGGCTGCAGACGTCTTCCTTTCTTTTTATGATTGGTCGAATGTAGGCAATCCTTTGCTTGAGGCCATGATGGCAGGCAAGAGCATCATAACACTCAATAATGGTGATACGGGGCAATTCATAACGAATGGCGTGAATGGAATCTTGTTGGAATATGAAGACATCCCCAACCTCCCTACTATCATTAAAAACTTACTTTCCGATAGGGGCCTCAGGGAGCGTTTAGGTGGTAATGCCCGCAAATTTGCTGAGGAACACTTCTGGAGCTGGGAGGAACGCATAGAGGCTGAAATCAGAGAAGTGCGGATGTTGGTGGAAAAGAGGAGGGAGAGAGAATGACCCTGCGCACGTTGGGAGGGGAAAAGCGGCATCAAATCGTTATGGCTTTGCCAAAGTGTAAAAGGAACGTAACGCCAGTGCTTCTTGTGCTCTCTGTGCTTTTTCCATACATTCGCCTTCCCGGAAGCATTCCTGATGTTCGCCCAGAGTTTGTTCTCATTTTGCTCACCTGGTCTTTGCTCTTCATTAACTTCATAAGAACCGGGCACCTTTGGCTTCGTGCCCAACCTGCCTATAAGTGGTTTGGGCTGTTTGGTGTTTCTATAGTGTTGTCTATGGCGTATGCTGGAATGTTCAAGGGGGAACCTGTCATCGCGCGCGATTGGTGGGAAGTGGTTAAGGTTTTCTTGTACTTTCTGCTTTTTGCTTTTGTTGCCAGTCAACGAGTGGGTCTGAAGACTTTCCGGCGATATTATCGGTTGTCATTGATTCTTTTTATGGTTTCTGCTTTTGTGGGATTTCTGCAGTATTTTAACTTTGCCGGGATCAATGAGGTTGTTTCTCCCTACTATGCCCCTACCCAGATGCGAGGATTGTTGGTTCATAGACGGATTACAGGGACTACACCCAACCCCAACGAATTCGGTGCGCTTATGGTTTTGTCCGTTTCTCTGGCATTGGCCGGCGTACTGTTTTTCAGAGATAAAAAATTCAGGCGATTAAGTTGGGCAAGTCTGATAATCTCTTGGGTGGCTCTTGTGCTAACTTTGTCCAGAACGTCTTTGGTCTCAGCCCTCGTAAGCACGGGTATTATTTTGGGGATATTTACGAAACAGCGAGGCGTGTGTTTGAAATGGAAATTTAGAAGATGGATGTTGCTTTTGCTTTTTGGGGTTATTGCAGGGGGAATAACTGTTTATGTTTTGCCCCAGAGAAGTCTGGCTCGCTATGCCCAACTTTCTAATATTTCCGGAGCAACAAGCTGGCAAGCGAGACTTGTTAACTGGCGCAATAATGTTGGCATATGGCAAACATCGCCTGTCTTTGGCTGGGGCCCTGGCAAGGCCAACATGGGCACAATCGTAGATAACGAATGGTTGCTTTTGCTAAGAAGGTATGGCGTTGTCGGCCTATCCGTTTTTCTAACCTTATTCTTGAGCCTATTCTTTGGCCTTTCACGCATCCGTGCGAGAAATCCCCAGTTTGAAATTATGGCTTATACAACAGCCTTGCAGGGTACATTTATCGGTTACGGGGTGTATATGGTCTTGGCCTCCGTGTATCACTCTTTTCAGTTGATGGCGGTCTTTATCGTGTTCTTAGGTTTGGCTTATTCGCAAAATCTGTCTCCACAAAGGGGATTGAGATGAAGAGAGTGCTTCATATCACGCATCTATACCCGAAACCATACGATCCAATGCTGGGTATTACAATGCATCATCAAGTCAAAACTTTGCAAGAATTTGGGTGGTTCTCCAAAGTCATAGCGCCTGTCCCGTGGTCTCCTTTCCCTGTAAATCGCTTTTCTCAGAAGTGGGAGGCTTATTCTAGGGTCCCAAGGTATGATGTAATTGAGGGAATAGAAGTATACTATCCCCGCTATTTGGCTTTTCCTAAAGCGTGGTTTTTTACGATATCGGCTCGCTTTATGTACTTTAGTATTTTGTCCGTTGCGAAAAAGATAAGGGAGGCGTTCTCTTTTGACTTGATACATGCCCACATGGCTTTACCCGATGGCTTTGCCGCGATGTTACTGAGTGAGCTGTTTGGAATCCCTTTTGTCGTCACCTACCAAGCCACCGACACGGATATTACATTACAACGGGGCACAGGCTGCGCCAGCATGTTGCATACAGTGTTCAAATCCGCCGCGGCCGTTATTTCCCCAAGCCCCCGTCTTACTCAAGACTTTGTCGCTCTTTTTGGTTTTAAGCCTACAGATGTGCCTTATGGAATCTATCTAGAGGATATTGTGGATGCGCCGTCTTCTTTTCCTTTGACAAAGTATCAAGATAAGCGAGTATTGTTAAGTGTGTCTCGATTGCTTCCCACAAAGGGTATCGATTTAGTTCTTAGAGCCTTGCCTTATTTAGTGCAAAAATATGATAATTTGCAGTATGTAATTGTGGGAGATGGGGGAGAACGTGTGAAATTAGAAGAAATGACACGAGATTTAAATCTAACCCAGTATGTCGACTTCATAGGGTGGGTACCGCACGAAAGAGCGATGGAATATATGGCTCGTGCTGACGTTTTTACCTTGCCCAGTTGGCAGGAAACTTTTGGATTGGTTTACATTGAAGCAATGGCGCACGGAAAACCTATTGTGGCGGTCAAAGGACAAGGGGTTGATGGTATCGTGAGACATGGTGAAACGGGGCTCCTTGTGAAACCGCGCGATGTAAACGCCCTCGTTAAAGCCATAGATTTTCTCTTTAGTCACCCAGAGGAAGCACGAGCCATGGGCAAACGAGCCCGCAAACTTGTTCTGGAAAACTACACTTGGGAGAAAAATGCTGAAAAGACAATCAAAGTTTATGAAGAGGTGTTGAATGGCGCCTAAGGTGTGCGTTTTAACCACCGTCCATCCTCCTTTCGACACCCGCATCTTCCACAAAGAGGCGCGGACTTTGGTCGCAGCAGGCTATGACGTAGCGCTAATTGCTCAGCACAAAGAAAATGGGGTTGTAGATGGTGTAAAGGTTGTCGCTCTCCCTAAACCGAAAAACAGGGTTACCCGCATTTTCGGCCTCACCTGGACTGCCTTCCGCCTGGCGCTGGGGCAAAGGGCAGATGTGTATCACTTCCACGATCCCGAATTGATACCCTTGGGACTGGCACTCAAGATCCTGACATCTGCACGGGTAGTGTACGATATCCACGAAGACTACCCCCGTCAGATTCTCTCCAAGCCGTGGATACCTTTTGCATTCCGCAAGCCCATCGCCTGGGGGATGGGGCTGTTGGAACGCCTGGCAGCCGGGTGCTTCGACGGTTTGGTTGCCGCCACGCCGGGAATTGCTCGCCGTTTTCCCCCTTCCAAAACCGTGATTGTGCGCAATTTTCCCTGTGTAGAGGAATTAACCTTCGATCAGGAGGAAGCGATTCCGTACCCTGAACGCCCCCACTGGGTGGTTTACGTGGGTGGAATTGCTTCTGTTCGCGGTGCAATTGAAATGGTCAAGGCTATAGCACAGGCAAAGACACCTGCTCAACTTGTATTCGCGGGGCGTTTTGAATCGGCAACTTTGCAAGACACTTTGACGTCTTTTCCAGGGTGGCAGCGCACTCGTTTCTTGGGGTGGTTGGGCCGCCCCCAGGTGAGGGATTTATTGGGAAAGGCGCGTGTGGGATTGGTGCTTCTCCATCCTCTTCCAAGGTATCGGGAAGCCTGGCCTGTCAAACTCTTTGAGTACATGGCCGCGGGCATTCCCTTTGTGGCTTCTGATTTCCCCCTCTGGCGCGAACTGGGTGAAGGCGCGGGGTTGTTCGTTGACCCTTTAGACCCATCGGCCATCGCCCAGGCCATCGACTGGCTACTTGCCCACCCTGAAGAGGCCGAGGCCATGGGCCAGCGGGGGCGTGAACGGGTTCTGAAGGAGTACAATTGGGATGCTGAGGCCCAAAAACTTTTGAAGTTGTATGAGAGGCTTTTGCCGTGAAAATTGTGTCGGTCGTCGGCGCTCGCCCCCAATTCGTCAAGGCCGCGGTGGTGTCGCGGGCTTTGCAGCAACGCCCCGAGGTGCAGGAGGCCCTGCTCCATACGGGGCAGCACTATGATAAGAATATGAGCCAGGTCTTCTTTGAAGAACTGGAAATTCCTCAGCCGGAATATAACCTGGGCATTGGCGGCGGAACGCATGGCCAGAATACCGGGCGGATGATAGAGGCGATCGAGGCGGTGCTTCTTCAGGAGCGCCCCGATTGGGTGCTGGTGTACGGTGACACCGATAGCACCCTGGCGGGCGCGCTGGCTGCAGTCAAACTGCACATTCCCATCGCGCATGTGGAAGCCGGGTTGCGCTCCTTCAACCGCCAGATGCCCGAAGAGATCAACCGGGTGCTCACCGACCATGCTGCCGATCTGCTCTTTGCCCCGACCCAAACGGCGGTGGCCAACCTGCAGCGGGAAGGCATCCCTGCAAAGCGTATCGCGATGGTGGGGGACGTGATGTACGATGCCGCCCTGTACTATGCCACTAAGGCGGAGCAGCGCTCGCGCATTCTCTCTGCCCTGGGGTTTGCGCCGCGGGGGTACATCCTTGCTACCGTCCATCGGGCGGAAAACACCGACGCCCCTGAACGGCTGCGGGCCATTGTCGTAGCCCTGGAGCGGGTGGCGCAGGAAATCCCGGTGGTGCTGCCTCTTCACCCGCGTACCCGCAAAGCCCTGGAAGCCCACAGTCTGTGGGGAAATATCCAGCACATCCGCCTGATCGACCCCGTAGGCTATCTGGACATGGTGATGCTGGAAAAGCACGCCCGGCTCATTGCCACTGATTCGGGTGGTGTGCAGAAGGAGGCTTACTTCCACCGGGTGCCCTGCGTGACCTTGCGCGCCGAGACGGAGTGGGTGGAGCTGGTAGAGACGGGCTGGAACGTACTCCTTCCGCCCATTTCAGCGGAAGCGGTCTGGCGGGGGATCCTTTCCCGCCTGGATCGCCCTGGTCAGGCTGGGGCACTGTATGGCGATGGCCACGCGGCCGAGAGGATCGTGCAATCCTTGTGGGGGGCCCGGCCATGAAGGTCTGGCTGGTCAATCACTATGCCCTGCCGCCGCAACGCTCCGGCGGCACCCGGCATTACTCTCTGGCCCGAGGGTTGATCCGCCGCGGACACGATGTCACGTTGATTGCCTCCAGCGTGGACTATATGCGGCGCCAGGAAAGCCATTTGGCTCCAGGTGAGCAGGCTCGCCTGGAGATTCAGGATGAAGTACCTTTCCTTTGGCTACGTACTCCCCCTTACCAGGGCAATTCCTTGCGCCGGGTGGCGAATATGTTGGCCTTTGCCAGGCGGGTGCGCACCGTCGTGCCCCGCCGCCTGGCGCGCCCCGACGTCATCGTTGGCTCCACCCCCCATCTCTTTGGGGCCTGGGCGGCTTACCGCCTGGCCCGTCGTCTGGGCGTTCCTTTCGTGTTGGAAGTGCGGGACCTGTGGCCGCAGACTTTGATTGATTTGGGCGGTTTTTCCCCCTACCATCCCTTCATCTTGCTCCTGGCTGCCCTGGAGCGGACGCTGTATCGCCGCGCCCATGCCATCGTCTCCCTGCTTCCGGGAGGCCCGGACTATATCGCCCAAAAGGTGGGGCGGCAAGAGGGGGTGTTCTGGATTCCCAATGGCGTGGACTTTTCTCTGATCCCTGATCCGGTTCCCCCGCCACCTGGTGAGCCTTTCGTAGTGATGTACGCCGGTGCCCATGGTCTGGCCAATGGCCTGGACGTGGCTCTGGCGGCTGCCCGCCAACTTCAGCAACAGGGCTGGGGGGAGCGAGTGCAGTTTCGCTTTGTGGGCGATGGCCCGGAAAAGGCGCGCCTGATGGCGCAGGCCGCAGCGTGGCGGCTCACCAATGTACAATTCGAGCCGCCGGTGTCTAAAGCGGAGATATATCATTATTTGCAGGAGGCAGGTGCCTTTTTGTTAATTGTGAGAAAATCTTCCTTGTATCAGTGGGGGTTCAGCATGAACAAACTTTTCGACTATTTAGCAATGGCGCGGCCCATTATCATCTCAAATGTCAGTAAATATAATCCTGTAAAGAAGGATCAGGCAGGTATCGTTGTGCCTCCCGACGACCCCGACGCACTGGCCCGGGCTATCCAGCAACTGGCACAGACGTCTCCCGAGGAGCGCTGGGCTATGGGGCTGCGTGGCCGCGCCTATGTGGAGCAAGAGCACAACCTGGACCGGCTGGCCGAACGCCTGGAGCAGGTGCTACAATATGCCCAAACCGCGTTATAACCCTACTTTCAAACGGTTGCTGGATGTCATCGTGGCTTCGGTAGCCTTGCTGGTGCTGGCGCCATTGTTGCTTGTCCTTGCATTGCTCATCCGTTGGAAGTTGGGCACACCCATCCTCTTCCGCCAGCGCCGCCCTGGCTTGCACGGCAAACCTTTTATCCTTTACAAGTTCCGCACCATGACCGACGCGCACGATGCGCTGGGCAACCTTCTGCCCGACGAGCAGCGTCTTACCCGCCTGGGGCGCTTCCTGCGCAGCACCAGCCTGGACGAACTGCCGGAACTGTGGAATGTCCTCAAGGGAGACATGAGCCTGGTAGGGCCTCGTCCACTACTTATGGAGTACCTGCCCCTGTACACCCCCGAACAGTTCCGGCGTCACGAGGTCAAACCGGGAATGACTGGCTGGGCACAGATCCACGGGCGCAACGCGCTGACATGGGAAGAGCGCTTTGCCCTGGACGTCTGGTACGTGGACCATCTCTCATTGTGGCTGGACATGAAAATTCTGGCCCTGACGCTTTGGAAAGTGTTGATGCAGGAAGGGATTTCCCACCCTGGCAGCAAAACCATGCCTAAATTTACAGGAAGCAGCCGCCGTGAAACCTGAAAGAATCCTTCTGATTGGAGCAGGCGGCCACGCGCAGGTCATCGCCGATGCCCTGATGGCAATGCAGACCACGGGCGCAGAGATTGAAATTGTCGGTTTTTTGGATGATGACCCTGCTTTACAAGGCCAAATGCTGATGGGGTTACCTATCTTAGGCCCCCTTGCTGTCTGGCGGCAGATAGCGCACGATGCGCTGATCGTTGCCATTGGACACAACGCTACGCGGGCGCGTTTACACCGAGCATTTCGCGCCGCAGGGGCCCGCTTTTTTACGGCCCGGCACCCACAAGCCGTGATCGCCCCCGGTGTTTCTCTGGGCGAAGGCACGGTGGTGATGGCGGGGGTGGTCGTCAATACAGGCAGCATAATTGGCGAGGGGGTTATCCTCAACACGGGATGTACTGTCGATCACCACAACCGCATCGGTGCTTTTGCACACATTGCCCCTGGGGCGCACTTAGCCGGTGAAGTCAGTGTAGGGGAAGGTGCTTTGATTGGTGTGGGCGCGGCTGTGATTCCACAACAACGCATCGGCTCTTGGGCTGTAGTGGGGGCCGGAGGAGTAGTCGTGCGCGAGGTGCCCCCTGAAACGACGGTGGTTGGCATACCGGCGCGGCCTTTCGCGGCGCGCGAGGAGACATAAACCATGGCAAACCCTCGACTGTACCTTTCCCCTCCTCACATGTCGGGGCTGGAATGGGAGTTCCTCAAAGAGGCTTTCGAAAGCGGCTGGATTGCACCGCTTGGCCCCCAGGTAGAAGCCTTTGAACAGGAATTCGCGGCGAAGGTGGGGGCAAAACACGCTTTGGCTCTTAGCGCAGGCACTGCAGCCATTCATCTGGCATTGATTCACCTGGGCGTAGGGCCGGGGGATGAAGTCTTCGTTTCTACACTGACCTTCGCTGCCAGCGCCAACCCCATCGTGTACCAGGGGGCACGGCCAGTCTTCATCGATAGCGAGCGCACTTCCTGGAACATAGACCCTGATCTGTTGGAAGACGCTCTCAAACGCAAAGCCAGAGCAGGAAAATTACCCAAAGCGGTGATTGTCGTCCATCTTTACGGTCAACCGGCCAATATGGACGCGATCATGGAAATTTGTCAACGCTATCATATCCCTGTGGTGGAAGACGCTGCAGAGGCATTGGGGGCGACTTACAAAGGGCATTCACCAGGCACTTTTGGTGCGGCGGGTATTTTCTCCTTCAACGGGAACAAAATTATTACCACTTCTGGCGGGGGCATGTTGGTTTCCGACGATGCAGCATTCATTGCTCATGCACGCAAACTCGCAACCCAGGCCCGAGAGCCCGCCCCCCATTATGAACACAAGGAAATTGGATACAATTACCGTATGAGCAACATCCTGGCTGCAATAGGACGGGGGCAACTGCGGGTATTGGATGAGCGAGTTCGACAGAAACGGGAAATTTTTACTGCCTATAAGCAAGCCCTTGAAGACATTCCTGGCCTGAATTTCATGCCCGAGGCCCCGTGGGGGCGTGCAACCCGCTGGTTGACCGTTATCACCATCGACCCGAAGGAATTCGGAGCGACGCGCGAAGACATCCGTTTGGCGTTAGAAGCCGAGAATATCGAAGCCCGCCCTGTGTGGAAACCCATGCACTTGCAACCTGTATATCAAGCCTGCGAATACATTGGTCGGGGAATCTCCGATAATCTCTTTGCGAATGGGCTTTGTTTGCCCTCTGGGACCCAATTGACTTCCACAGATATTGAAAGGGTGGTTTCCGTGATTCGCAAAGTTCATTTCAACCGACCAAGCCAATAGCCCCCGCACGCGGAAAAGAACAATTCAGGGGCCCCGTAATGACGTAAAACGTCTCCTTCATGACTGGGCTATCAAGCGTGTCAAACAATACCAGCATTCCTGGGAACAACAAAGAGGGAAATCGCGGGGGCAGCGACTTTTGTTCCCTTTCTGTGTTGTTTATGGTTGTTTGCGCTCAGACCAACAACGTCATGCCCCTGCGTTGTGACGACAGGTCGTTCCCAGCGCCCATCTTCTGGCTGCCCGCCAGAGGGGGTGACGGTGGTCGCATTCCTGTGCCTATGCATGGGTACCGCTGGGAGGCAGGATTTTCCTCCTGCGGCGGCGTTTCTGCACTATGCCCCACCTTCGGGTGGGGTTTGGCGTTTAATGCGCAGCGCCATTGCCTTGTAAAGAGAGAGCAGGCGCATAATTCCCTCAGAGAGCATCAATTCTCCAAAAGAACGTGTCGTTGGTGCAGAATACAACGATTCCAGTGTTTGTGAGCAGCGTTTGGCCGTAAAAGTGGAGAAAAAGCCCTGATGTTGCAAACCCTGCAACATGCCACCTCTATCCTGAAGCAAAACCCTGGCTGGAGGTGGCAAAATGCCTGTTTGGCGAAAACGAAACCAGGCCGAATATGAACGGATGGCCGCACTCATTCAGGAAAACCCCGGCATCAGGCCGGCTGCCCTGGCACAGCGCCTGGGGGTTGCCCGTTCTACGGTGCAAAGGCGCCTGCCATCTCTGGAAGAGATGGGATACCTGCTGTACGAAGACCAGAGCGGTCGCCTCTTTTTCTGGCGGAAGGTGAAACGATAACCTGCGCCGTTGTTGCGGAATGGAAAGGCCTTCTGTGCTATAGTGGTACAAAGCCACCATCTTGCTCAAAGGAGGGAACATTGGCCGAAAAAAGCGCCAGCAAGGCAACCCGCTTGCAACAGATGCTGATGTTGCTGTTGGAGTATCCCGAGGGTCTCAGCCGCGCCGAGGTCGCCCGGCGGCTGGGCGTGCACCGTTCCACCGTGGGGCGCTATGTGGAAGACCTCTCGCAACTCGGCATCCCCATTTGGGAAGACGAGCGCCGCATTGGCATCCTGCGCGACCGCTATCAAGTGCGCATTAGCGTGAACATGCACGAGGCTTTGGCGCTGCACTTGGCCACGCGCCTGCTCACCACCCGCACTGACAAACACTACCCCCACGCCGCCAGCGCGCTGCGCAAACTGGGCGAGGCATTGAAGCACCTGGCGCCTCTGATCAGCGAGCACATGATGCGCTCGGCGGCAGTGCTGGAAGGCCCCCATCGCCGCCACGACAGTGCGTTTTTGGAAGTGCTGGAAGCCCTGACCCGCGCCTGGTCGCGCGGCGAAAAGGTCAAAGTCACCCATGAGATGGAAGACGGCCAGACCTTCGCCTACAAGTTTGCCCCCTATTTCATCGAGCCGTATGCCGTAGGCCGCACCATGCACGTCATCGGCTTCCGCGAGCCGCCGGGGGCCATCCGCACTTTCAAGATTGAGCGCATTCGCACCGTGCGACCTTTGGGCGAAAAATACACCATCCCGCCGGACTTCGACCCCACCGAGTACCTCAAAGACGCCTGGGGCATCTGGGTATCGGAGAAAGCGCCGACCGAGATCGTGCTCCGCTTCAGCCCGCGGGTCGCCAAACGGGTGGGCGAGACGCTGTGGCATCACACCCAGGTGCTGGAACCCCAGCCCGATGGCGCGCTCGTCTGGCGGGCGTGGGTGGCCGACTGGCGTGAAATGCTCCCCTGGATTCGCGGCTGGGGGGCGGATGTGGAAGCACTGGCGCCCGAGGCGTTAAGGAAAAGGTTGCAGCAGGAGGTAGGCAAGTTGGCGAATTTGTATGGAATCTTAATTGAGCGAACACTTCCTCAATTCATTGCACATACAAGAAATGAACAAGGTCAATATCATGATCTGGTGAAGCATTTGCTAAACGTAGCAAAATTAGCGTCCGCGTTTGCTGCAAACCTCCAAGCGGCAGATGTGGCCTATTACTTGGGTTTGTGGCATGACTTAGGCAAATTTCACCCAGATTTTCAGCGTTATTTATGGGATGCAGATGCTGGGATTAAGCGTAAAGGGCCTGATCATAAAGCCGCAGGCGCGCGGGTTGCTGTTAAGCATCTCGGGGACTTTTTGGGCATGTTGATACAGGGACACCACGGCGGTTTGCAGTCTCCCAGTGATTTTAGATCTTGGTATGAGCGAAATAAAGGTGCAGCAGAACAATCTTTAACGGTCGCAAGAACAGTGTTGGACTTTGAACCAACCAGTCCGATTTCTTTTCCTCAACATGTATTGAGAAATCACCGTAATGGGGAGAAAAATCGTCGGAGTGGGGAGTTCTTTGCCCGCATGTTATTTTCATCTCTGGTAGATGCTGATTTTTTGGATACAGAAGCGCACTTTAAACCGGCAAAAGCGAGGCAACGGGGTAATTGGGCTGATATTTCAGATCTGTGGGAGCGTTTTCAGAAAGATCAGCAACGGTTGGTAAAGAAAGCGAATCAGGCATTAAAAATCAACCGGATCCGATCTGAGATTTACGAAGAGGCCAAAAAGGCCGCCGAATACCCTCCCGGTTTGTTTCGTTTGACGGTGCCCACTGGCGGGGGAAAAACGCGTTCGGCAATGGGGTTTGCCCTGCGCCATGCTGTTAAACATGGTCAGAATCGTATCATTGTCGTTGTACCATATATAACGATTACGCAGCAGACGGCGAATACATATAGGGAAATTTTTGAAGTGGCTGGCGAAGATGGAATTGTTGTTCTAGAGCATCATAGCAACATATTCAGGAATGGAACAATCCCCGAAACTTGGCGATTGGCATCGGAAAATTGGGATGCTCCCATTATAGTGACGACAACAGTGCAGTTTTTTGAAAGCCTGTTTGCGAATAGCACAAGCCAGACTCGCAAATTACATCGCATTGCAAATAGCGTGGTGATTTTGGATGAAGCCCAATCCTTGCCCCCTCACTTATTAGAGCCGATGCTGGATGCTATTCAAGAGTTGTGTACACATTATCACACTACGGTCGTATTGTCGACCGCCACGCAACCCGCTTTTGAGGTCTTTGCTCCTTTCCGCAGCCTGGTGCAGGAATTGAACGCCCGAGAAATTGTTCCAAACTCTGAACGATATTTTCACGAATTGAAACGTGTTGAATTTGAGTGGCATTTGAAACGGCCTTTGTCATGGGAGCAGGTGGCTGACATTATGCGAATGGAACGCCATTCGTTGGCAATCTGCAATACAAAAGATGATGCACTGGCCTTGTTGGATGCGCTAGACGACCCGAACGCGTTGCACCTTTCCACACGGCTTTGCGGAAAACACCGGGATGCCGTCATCAATGAGATTTTAAACCGCTTACGTGAAGGGCAGCCTTGTCGTGTGGTTGCGACTCAAGTGGTTGAATCTGGTGTAGATATAGATTTTCCGTTAGTATTGCGCGCTTTAGGCCCTCTGGATGGCATTATTCAGGCTGCTGGGCGCGCAAATCGCGAAGGGAAGCGGCACAGAGGACGAGTCGTTGTCTTCGAGCCAGAGCAAGGCCATTTGCCACGGGGTGTTTACAGGCAAGCGGTTGAGATCACACGCATGTTGTTGAAGGAATTGCCGGATATTTACAGTCCAGAGGCTATCCATGCATACTTTTCATCTTTGTATAAACTCGCTCAACAAGATCATAATGCTTTGGGGAAAACCATTCAGCAATACCGTGAGAATTGGGATTTCCCCGAGGTTGCCCGCCGTTTTCGGCTGATACCAGACGATACGGTAAATGTGGTGATCACCTCATATGGGAGTGAGAAAGAACAGGCAGAAGTCCGCTCTATTTTGAGCGCTTTATATGCGGGCGCGCCACTTACACGCGAGAGAATGCGCGCTTTGCAGCCTTATTTGGTCACTTTGCCACGCTATCGGGCAGCAACATGTTTGCACGCCGGGCTCTTGATGCCTCAAACATCAGAAGGATTTGGAGGGCAAATGTGGGAATGGAAGGGAAATTATGATGAGCGTCGAGGCATTGTATTAAGTGACTGTGAACCTGGCGAAGGAAAAGCGGTGATCTTCTCTTGACGTTTTCCTCGCTGCGTGCTATGATACTTTTGTCTTTCCATTACCAACCAATCACATGGAAAGTGGATTGAAATCATGTTATCGGCTGGTACATCTCAAGAAAGGAGGGCGGCTCTATGTCCCAAAGTGATGATTTTCCCTTATTGAGCGTGCGGGTGTGGGGTCACTATGCCTGCTTTACCCGCCCCGAAATGAAGGCAGAGCGTGTTACTTATCCGGTGCCCCCCCCATCTGCGGCCCGCGGAATTTTGGAGGCTATTTTCTGGAAACCGGAATTCGTGTGGCGGGTGAGAGAAATTTGGGTGCTCAAACCAATTCGGTATTTCTCGATTCTGCGCAATGAAGTGAACGAACCTGCTAGTCATCGCGCTGCAAGGTCTTGGGTGGGGAGCCATAAAGGGTACGTTGCCCAATTTCATCGTGCTCAACGCCACACACTGGCATTGCGAGACGTAGAATACATTATTCGAGCCCGCATTGATGTGAAGCCTTATGTTGACGCGAACCCGGCCAAATATGTTGCTCAATTTAAACGCCGGTTACGCCGTGGGGCGTGTTTCCATCGCCCTTATTTGGGCACGCGCGAGTTCGCAGCATATTTCTCTGAACCCATGGGGGATGAGCAGCCCATTGATCTTAGCATGGAGATCGGGCGCATGCTCTACGATTTGGACTACAAAGATGACGGGCGCGGTACCCCTCGTTTTTTCTCTGCTCGTTTGGAAAGGGGGATACTGCGCGTCCCTGTGTTGTCTTCGGAGGGAGTTTAGATGTTATTGCAACAGCTCATTGAACTGGCGTCTCGATTGGAACAACAAGGCAATTTGGCCCCGCCCGTGCATCGCAATAAGGGGGTGCGCTATATGTTGAGCCTGGATAGCCAGGGCCGGTTGCGAAATCCTCACCCCATAGATTTAACTAAGGAAGACGGGACGTTGCCTCGTTGGATTTTGCCGGATACAGTGAAGGCCTCGGGCATTAAGCCTATCTTGTTGGCCGACAACGCAGAATATACCTTAGGTATCGGACGGTCTGAATCCAAACCGGAGCGAGTACGCAAGTGCCACGCCGCTTATCTGAGCCTGATTAGAGATTGTGCTGACCATACGCAAGAGCCGGCGGTCATGGCGGTGCTTCAATTTCTTGAAAATGACCCTCTGCAGCATCTTGTTTTACCTGATAATTTCGATGCCGGCGGCATCATTGTGTTTGAAGTCGATGGAAAACTGGTGCATGAGATCACTGCTGTGCGCGATTTTTGGATTGAGCACAATATGCCTAGGGGCAACGTTATGGAGTGCATTGCGTGTGGAGAGCGTAAGCCTGTTTTGCCTAGACTCAAGGGAAAAATCAAAGGGATCCCTGGAGGGCAAAGTTCAGGTACATCGCTTATTTCTGCCAACAAAACCGCATTCGAGTCTTATGGGCTTAAGAATTCCTTGATTGCTCCCATTTGCTTTGAGTGCAGTGAGCGCTTCACGAAAGCGTTGAATTTCTTGCTGGCAAATGATAAACATCATTTGGTCTTTGGACAGAAGTTGGTATTTGTGTTTTGGACGAGAGACCCCGTAGAGTGGAACCCTCTTTCCTTTTTGCAACGTCCCGATCCTCAAGATGTACAAAATCTACTGGACGCATCACAACGTCCCAGCAAATGGAATCCCAATTTGGATACTACGTCGTTTTACGCTGCTTCTCTCTCGGCTAGCGGAGGGCGCGCCGTCATTCGCGATTGGATTGATACGACGGTTGGCGAGGTGAAAGAACATTTGCGCCAATGGTTTGCTGCTCAAGCCATGGTAAATGCACACGGCGATTTATCTCAGCCTTTAAGCATTTATGCTTTGGCTGGAGCCACGGCTATGGATTTAGGCAAGGTAACCACTTCGACTTACCAGACGTTGTTGCGGGCCAGTTTAATGGGGTCTCCATTACCCTGGAATCTATTGCAACAGGCTGTTAGGCGGAATGTGAGTGAACGGCGTGTAACGCATGCTCGCGCCGCTTTAATTAAACTCGTTTTTGTCACCCGTAACCTAATCAAGGAGGATGATATGTCGCAATTGGAAACTCCCCCTCCCGAGTTTTCTCTGGCTTATCATTGTGGCCGTTTGCTTGCAGTGTTGGAGAATATTCAATACGAAGCACTGGGTAAAACAAACACCACTATCGTCGATCGTGCTTATGGTGGCGCTTCTACATCCCCCGCGTATGTATTTGGGCGCTTACTCACCCGAGCCCAAAGCCATCTTTCCAAACTCCGTCGCCAGAAAAAATCGGCGTATGTTTTTGCGCAAAACGAACTGAGTGATGTGTTATCACACATCACTGTATTCCCGACCACACTGACCATGCAGGAGCAGGGCTTCTTCGCTCTTGGTTACTACCACCAGCGCGCCCGCAAATGGCAACGTATTAGCGAACGTTCGACTGCCAATGAACAATGAGATTTGAGTCTTTTGTCCAATTTCACGCTATCTGAGGAGGTTTCTCATGTCAACAAAATCTTATCTCGATGTCAACCGTCGCCATGACTTTGTGCTGTTCTTTGATGTACAAGATGGCAACCCAAACGGCGATCCTGATGCGGATAATATGCCTCGCGTCGATCCGGAGACGATGCAAGGGCTTGTAACCGATGTTTCCATAAAGCGCCGTGTTAGAGACTGGGTTGACGCCATACGCGGTTCAGAGGAAAAATACAAAATCTATGTACAAAGTGGCGAAGCATTGATCACTAAACACAAGCGAGCATATACGGCGCTGGGGCTTGAATCTACTGGTTCAAAGCAAGCCCGGGAAGACGTTGAAAAAGCCCGCCGGTGGATGTGTGAAAACTTCTATGACATTCGTGCTTTTGGCGCGG
This sequence comes from Chloroflexota bacterium, assembly GCA_011322445.1. NCBI lineage: Bacteria > Bacillati > Chloroflexota > Chloroflexota bacterium. Next base: position 104,385 of record DRMV01000041.1, read on the forward strand.
TAATGACGGTCGGCGTAAATTGCGGACAAGTGCGCGGCCCGATTCAACTAACGTTTGCCCGTTCCATTCATCCTATTGCCCCGCTGGATATTTCCATTACACGCGTCGCAGTTACGAAGGAAGAGGACTTGGTGGCAGTGACGGAAGATGGCAAAACAAAAGGCAAGGTAAGCGAAATGGGACGAAAGCCTATCTTGCCGTACGGGTTGTACCGTGCACATGGTTTTTTCAATCCCTACTTTGCCAGGCAGACAGGTTTTACATCAGAAGACTTGGAACTGTTTTGGAACGCTTTGCAAAACATGTGGGATTTCGACCGCTCTTCCTCTCGCGGTTTGATGGCTTTCCGCGGCCTTTATATTTTCTCCCATGAGAAAATGCTGGGGAATGCGCCCGCTCATAAATTATTCGATTTGGTTCACGTCTCGCTTGTTGAAGATAAAGACGTTGCCGTGCCGCGCAAATTCTCGGACTATATCATCACCGTTGACCATCCCAATCTTCCCCCCGGCGTTGAACTGACCGAGATACTCTGACCTTTTCTGGGGGATGCCGGAGTTCCTGGCCGGCGTCCCCTCGCCGCCTACCCATGAGCACATACCCGCCCGACGAATGGCTTCCCCTCTCCGGCATCCAGCACTTCGTCTTTTGCCGACGGCAGTGGGCGCTGATCCACATTGAAGGCCAGTGGGCCGAAAACGCGCTCACCGCCGAAGGCCGCCTGTTGCACCGCCGGGCCGATGAGCCGTTCATCACCGAAAAGCGCGGCGATGTGCTCATCGCCCGCGCGGTGCCGGTGGCTTCCCCCACCCTGGGCCTCAGCGGCATCTGCGATGTGGTGGAATTTGTGCGCGCCGCGGAGGGTGTCCAGCTTCCCGGGCAGGAAGGCCGCTGGCAGCCCGTGCCCGTGGAATACAAACGCGGGCGCAAGAAACACGGCCCCGAAGACGAAGCCCAACTCTGCGCCCAGGCCATGTGCCTGGAAGAAATGCTGCTGACGGAGATCCCCCAAGGCTACATTTTCTACGCCCAAACCCGCCGTCGTGAGCCAGTGGCCTTTACCCCTGAACTGCGCGACCTGGTGCGCAAAGCGGCGCAGGAAATGCACCAATACTTTCGTCGTGGCTACACCCCGCGCGTCAAACCTTCCAAAGCCTGCCGCTCGTGTTCCCTGGCCGACATCTGCCTGCCCAGCCTGCAAAACCGCCGCCTCACCGCCTCGGCCTACATCCAAAAATACCTGGACGACCTGGCATGAAGAAACTCGGCAACGTGCTCTATGTCACCACCCCCGAAGCCTACCTCTCGCTGGAAGGCGAAACCGTGGTGGTCAAAAAAGAAGAGGGCAAGGCACTCAAACTGCCGCTGCATAACCTGGAAGCCATCGTGTGCTTCAACTACCCCGGCATCAGCCCGGCCCTGATGGGCGCCTGCGCCGCGCGCGGCATCGGCCTGACCTTCCTGCGCCCCAGCGGGCGCTTTCTGGCGCGGGTGGTGGGGCCGGTCAAGGGCAACCTGCTTCTGCGCAAGAAGCAATACCAGGTCGCCGCAGACGAGGCCGCGCGCCTGCCCATTGCAGTTTCCTGCGTGCTGGCGAAAATCGCCAACAGCCGCGTGGTCATCGAGCGGGCGCTACGCGACCATGCCATGCTGGTAGACACTCAGGCCTTGCTGGAGGCTTCCACCTTCCTGAAAGCCACCTTGCCTGCCGTACGCGATGCCGACAGCCTGGAAACCCTGCGCGGCCTGGAGGGCAGCGCCGCCAAGCAATACTTCCGCGTCTTCGGCAAACTGGTGCTCAAGCAAAAGGAAGACTTTCCCTTCAAGGAACGCAACCGCAGGCCGCCGCGCGACAACCTCAACGCGCTGCTTTCCTTCCTGTACTCCCTTTTGACCTACGAGGTCGCCTCCGCGCTGGAAGGTGTGGGGCTGGACCCCCAGGTGGGATTCCTGCACGCCGATCGTCCCGGACGCCCCTCGTTAGCGCTGGATTTGATGGAAGAACTGCGCCCCATGCTGGCCGACCGCCTGGCGCTCACCCTGATCAACCGCAGGCAAATCAAGGGCAGTGGTTTCACCCGCAAGGAAAGCGGCGGCGTGCTGATGGACGACGACACCCGCAAGAAAGTGATTACCGCTTGGCAGGAACGCAAGCGGGAGCCAATCATGCACCCTTTCCTGAAAGAGCGTATCCCCATTGGGTTGATTCCCCATGTGCAGGCGCAACTGCTTGCCCGCCACCTGCGGGGCGATTTGGACGCGTATCCGCCTTTCTTTTGGAGTTGAACGAGGAGCCTGAAATGATGGTACTGGTCACTTACGATGTCAACACCGAAAGCCCGGCCGGGCAGGCGCGTCTGCGCAAGGTGGCCAAAATCTGCGAAGACTACGGCCAGCGGGTGCAAAACTCGGTATTTGAGTGCCTGATAGACACTGCCCAACTGAAAGTGTTGAAAGCGCGGCTAAGCGACGTCATCAACCCGGAAACAGACAGCCTGCGGTTCTACCTTCTGGGCAACAACTGGAAAGGGAAAATAGAGCACATTGGCGCCAAAGCGCCGGTAGACCTGGAAGGCACCCTCGTGGTGTAGAAAAAGGCACCTGCGAACCGCAAGCGATCATAAAAATGTGCGGAGGTTCGCAGGTCAAAAGGCACCTTAACAACCGAACAGCCCCACAAACAAGGGGCATTCTGGGATAAAATAGCGGAAGCCAGCGCCATATCTGGCGGCGTTGGTGTTTTTGAACGCCAGATGTTGCGGTCGCTCCCCCTCGCGGGGAGCGTGGATTGAAACTGCCTATTTGGGCATAACCTGGCAGAAATTGGCAAGTCGCTCCCCCTCGCGGGGAGCGTGGATTGAAACCCGTGCGCTCCCATATTCCCGATAGTTGAAATTATGTCGCTCCCCCTCGCGGGGAGCGTGGATTGAAACGGGCCGTGAACTGGAAAAACCAGCGGGGCCGGAAGGTCGCTCCCCCTCGCGGGGAGCGTGGATTGAAACCTTGTAAGGTAATTGTAAAGTACGAAATTTTCAGTCGCTCCCCCTCGCGGGGAGCGTGGATTGAAACTTCTCCATTTTTATGCCTCCTTATATCTCAACATAGTCGCTCCCCCTCGCGGGGAGCGTGGATTGAAACTGCCAGGTTATGCCTGAATGAGCAGAAGTAGGGCTGTCGCTCCCCCTCGCGGGGAGCGTGGATTGAAACGCTTTTGTGGCGTTTATCGCCCTGGTGTTTGTGCGTCGCTCCCCCTCGCGGGGAGCGTGGATTGAAACTTAGGGAAATTGTTAAAGATTTCCATGAGGATAAGTCGCTCCCCCTCGCGGGGAGCGTGGATTGAAACCTCGAAGCCTTGAAAAATGCCAATGTTATCGCTTGTCGCTCCCCCTCGCGGGGAGCGTGGATTGAAACCTCGAAGCCCTGAAGAAGGCCGAAAGCATTGAGTAGTCGCTCCCCCTCGCGGGGAGCGTGGATTGAAACTCTCCTTTGGTGGTGGGTGGTGGAATGAGGAAAGCGTCGCTCCCCCTCGCGGGGAGCGTGGATTGAAACATCGCCGCCCAATGAGGGCGGGTAGAACGCAGTCGGTCGCTCCCCCTCGCGGGGAGCGTGGATTGAAACCGTCCAAAACACCCAACCGCCGAAACTCGTCTTACGTCGCTCCCCCTCGCGGGGAGCGTGGATTGAAACGCCGCTCGCAAGGCGGATTTTCAAAACCTCGCTTGTCGCTCCCCCTCGCGGGGAGCGTGGATTGAAACTAAAATCTGCGATAACTTCGCCACTATCCGTATCATGTCGCTCCCCCTCGCGGGGAGCGTGGATTGAAACAAGGCCACATTGTCGGGCGACATGCCACGCAGGGCGTCGCTCCCCCTCGCGGGGAGCGTGGATTGAAACAATGCCAATTGCGCCGATGGTTCGCGAGGCCACCTGTCGCTCCCCCTCGCGGGGAGCGTGGATTGAAACAGTTTGATGTCGGTCACCGCGCTCCTGACATCAGCGTGTCGCTCCCCCTCGCGGGGAGCGTGGATTGAAACGGGCATAGAGCGCCCAACTATTTTTTAAGCGTCTAAGTCGCTCCCCCTCGCGGGGAGCGTGGATTGAAACTATATACCGTTTTTGCCAATTTTTGACAATCTCCGGTCGCTCCCCCTCGCGGGGAGCGTGGATTGAAACGCTGGCGAAACGGCGACGGTGGTCGAAGCGGTCATGGTCGCTCCCCCTCGCGGGGAGCGTGGATTGAAACACCTTCCATATTACCCCGGGTGACGCCTATATCTCGTCGCTCCCCCTCGCGGGGAGCGTGGATTGAAACGGGTTCTTTTCGGCAATGCAGCGGAGCTAACACCGTCGCTCCCCCTCGCGGGGAGCGTGGATTGAAACCTTGTAATTACCAGACAAGAAATGATTCTGGATAGTCGCTCCCCCTCGCGGGGAGCGTGGATTGAAACCGGTCGGTTGGCTGGAAAAATCAGCGTGGGCGGAAGTCGCTCCCCCTCGCGGGGAGCGTGGATTGAAACGTTGTAGTGTTTTTCGCAGTAATAAACGCCATTATGTCGCTCCCCCTCGCGGGGAGCGTGGATTGAAACAGCGGCCTGCTGATGATAGGCTTGCAGGTGGGGCGTCGCTCCCCCTCGCGGGGAGCGTGGATTGAAACACATAATTCCCGCTTGTAGATACTCTGTATTGCCAGTCGCTCCCCCTCGCGGGGAGCGTGGATTGAAACGCGGTAGTAGCACACTAACCACCTATTCCCAATCTGTCGCTCCCCCTCGCGGGGAGCGTGGATTGAAACGAGCCACCACCTGGAAAAATCAGCGTGGGCGGAAAGTCGCTCCCCCTCGCGGGGAGCGTGGATTGAAACCATATTACCTCACCACAATCATGTATGCTCCAGATGTCGCTCCCCCTCGCGGGGAGCGTGGATTGAAACCTCCAAGCTGCCTACTGCAAGCAGCATGTGAAGAGTCGCTCCCCCTCGCGGGGAGCGTGGATTGAAACCTCGCATGCGAGAAAATATGAACGCACAAAAGCGGTCGCTCCCCCTCGCGGGGAGCGTGGATTGAAACCCGCAATCCATACGGGAACCGTACCCGTTCCCTGTGTCGCTCCCCCTCGCGGGGAGCGTGGATTGAAACAGCGCCCATCGCGCGCGCCCACCAGGTCGTAGCACGGGTCGCTCCCCCTCGCGGGGAGCGTGGATTGAAACTTGGGCGCGAGATGTGACCGAGTTGGAGCAGTTTGTCGCTCCCCCTCGCGGGGAGCGTGGATTGAAACCTCGCCCTCCGGCGGATACCACTCCAAATCCAACGTCGCTCCCCCTCGCGGGGAGCGTGGATTGAAACCCTGCAAGTGAATGGCAAAGACCAACCTCAGCCGTCGCTCCCCCTCGCGGGGAGCGTGGATTGAAACCGAGAGAAAATTGAAGAATTATAAGAAAAACCCAAAAGTCGCTCCCCCTCGCGGGGAGCGTGGATTGAAACAATATAGTCATCAATATTATCTACGATAATGCACGTCGCTCCCCCTCGCGGGGAGCGTGGATTGAAACACTTCCAACCTGTAAATTTTAATTCCTGAGTATTGTCGCTCCCCCTCGCGGGGAGCGTGGATTGAAACGCCAGCGAAACCGCCCCGATTGTGGACGCAGTGTTGGTCGCTCCCCCTCGCGGGGAGCGTGGATTGAAACCCGTATTTTGCCGCCTGCCAACTGCGCGGGCCAGGTCGCTCCCCCTCGCGGGGAGCGTGGATTGAAACTGGTGAGACCTCGAAGGCTTGACGAAAGGCTTCTGTCGCTCCCCCTCGCGGGGAGCGTGGATTGAAACCGCTCAGGTTGAGGAGCGCTGCACCAAGAGCGTCGTCGCTCCCCCTCGCGGGGAGCGTGGATTGAAACACCCCCGGCACGTACGAAAACACCAGCGACAGGGTCGCTCCCCCTCGCGGGGAGCGTGGATTGAAACTGGATAGCATGCGTCTTGATGTACTCGCGATCCTGTCGCTCCCCCTCGCGGGGAGCGTGGATTGAAACAGTTCAGCAGGCGGCGTGTAGTACCGCTCCATCACGTCGCTCCCCCTCGCGGGGAGCGTGGATTGAAACTGGGGTGGTGTATTGGTTGTCGGCGCGGGCGGTGGTGGTCGCTCCCCCTCGCGGGGAGCGTGGATTGAAACAATTGGATTGTTTTGTTGCTCGGACATGATTCCCTCGTCGCTCCCCCTCGCGGGGAGCGTGGATTGAAACCCCCGCAATGGCGGCCCAAGCGTTCGCCCGCGAAGTCGCTCCCCCTCGCGGGGAGCGTGGATTGAAACACCTTCGACGTCCGCTGGGTGGACGGCGAATACATGTCGCTCCCCCTCGCGGGGAGCGTGGATTGAAACATGCTGACGCAGCGGCGGAATTGCGGGCGGCGTTAGTCGCTCCCCCTCGCGGGGAGCGTGGATTGAAACTGAGAAAACTGACGCCAAGCGCCGTCTGGCGACGTGTCGCTCCCCCTCGCGGGGAGCGTGGATTGAAACGGGGCTCCTGCTGCGGTGCGTCATCTGGCGGCACCGTCGCTCCCCCTCGCGGGGAGCGTGGATTGAAACGAATTGGAGGCCGAGGAAACCTACCTGCGCATGATGTCGCTCCCCCTCGCGGGGAGCGTGGATTGAAACGATGCTGCGCTGGCGAGGCGAGATGAGGCGCTGGCGAGTCGCTCCCCCTCGCGGGGAGCGTGGATTGAAACGTTGCTCAAATTGGTTTGCGTAATCCTCGCCGAGTCGCTCCCCCTCGCGGGGAGCGTGGATTGAAACATCTGCCACGCAAACCAAAAACGCTAATACTCCAGTCGCTCCCCCTCGCGGGGAGCGTGGATTGAAACGGCGTTCCGGCGGGCAGCGTTCCCACCGGCATTGGCGGTCGCTCCCCCTCGCGGGGAGCGTGGATTGAAACCCATCCGCTCCCTGGGGTTGCGTCATGTATAGATGTCGCTCCCCCTCGCGGGGAGCGTGGATTGAAACTATTTGTTTTCAACACTCTTGACAAGAGTTGAAAGTCGCTCCCCCTCGCGGGGAGCGTGGATTGAAACCAATCTTCACAAAGGGAGTTGACCAATGTCACAATGTCGCTCCCCCTCGCGGGGAGCGTGGATTGAAACTGGCCTGGGCAGTGACCGCCCCTCAGCGTGCTAACTGTCGCTCCCCCTCGCGGGGAGCGTGGATTGAAACGTCGACCTGGGGAATGTATTGCCGGGAATACCAGTCGCTCCCCCTCGCGGGGAGCGTGGATTGAAACTCGTGCCCGCTCCACTTTATGCCCTCTCTTTGCGTGTCGCTCCCCCTCGCGGGGAGCGTGGATTGAAACCTGCTGAGGGTTTGGTTAGCAACGGTGCTGGCACATGTCGCTCCCCCTCGCGGGGAGCGTGGATTGAAACAACCGCACCCAAAACGCACCGCCGCCGCCCAGCGGGTCGCTCCCCCTCGCGGGGAGCGTGGATTGAAACGGGTTCGTGGCCGGGCGTGGCGGGGCATGTTGACGTCGCTCCCCCTCGCGGGGAGCGTGGATTGAAACCTCCCTCGCGGCGGGCGAAGTGGCACAGGTTGAGGTCGCTCCCCCTCGCGGGGAGCGTGGATTGAAACACGCCCGGTCGTTGACGAATTATAGATCGTAGCCGGTCGCTCCCCTCGCGGGGAGCGTGGATTGAAACGCCTCGGTGTACTCCTTCACCACATAGAGCGCCTTGTCGCTCCCCCTCGCGGGGAGCGTGGATTGAAGACGTGGGGAGGATGGATATAGCCATTGCTCCTGACCGAGGGCTTGCACAAGGGCATTGAACGCACAAACGCCCGCGGATTTTCCGCGGGCGTCGATGCTGGCAAGAAAGGGGCGAAGCCCCAAAACCATGTTGGGGAAGTTAGTCGGGGCGGGCGGATTTGAACCGCCGACCTCACGGACCCGAACCGTGCGCTCTTCCGGGCTGAGCCACGCCCCGATAGCGGGGCGGATTATAACCCAATCTCTCCGATTTGACAATCCTCACTCGAAGGCTTATACTTAGGCAACCTTCTTGTTCTGGAGAATGCCCCGCCATGCGAGTTCCCGCTTCTCCCAACTGTTGAGCCGTGAGTCACAGGCACGCCCGCGCGTGCCTGTGTTTTTATCCCACGAAAGGAGCGACTTATGGATTCTGGGATGGTTCGGAAGATTGAAAAGGCCAAACGCTATGCACAGGAGCGCGATCGGTTGCGCTTCGAGGGCCTCAAGGTCACTTTTCAGGGCGCGAACAACCCCCATGTGGTCACTTTTGAGCAAGGGCAGTGGCATTGCGATTGCGATTTCTTTCAAATGCGCGGCCGCTGCAGCCATACGATGGCACTGGAATACATTTTCGAGGAATGCCGCCTGACGCTGGCGGAAGAAGCCTGAGACCCCCGTTTGAAATAGTGTTGCAGAAAGCAAACAAGGCAGCCTTTTGGCTGCCTTGTGGTTTTTCTGGCGGAGAGGGTGGGATTCGAACCCACGGTGGCCCTAAGGACCACAGCGGTTTTCGAGACCGCCCCGTTCGTCCACTCCGGCACCTCTCCGTAAAGGGCAGACTGGGGGGAGTGCCTGCCTGGGCAGCCGAATTATACCAGAATTTCCCCCGAATTGTTGTTCTTCAAAGCCATGCGCACGCGGTTTTCGATGGCAATGGCTTCGCGTTCCAGGTCAATGCCGTGCTGCGGATGGTGGGTAGGAATGCCCTCCCGCCGGGTGCGGAAGTATTCCCGCAGGTAGCGCCGCAGGAAGCGCCACGCCCCTAATTGCTGCCATTGCCGAATGTGCACGGCTTCGTGCGCCAGCAAAGCGGCTTGTTTGGCGGGGTTGAGGCTGGCAAAATAGGCCGCATCGGGCACGAACACCGTGCGCCCCAGGGTCACCGCGGCCGGCGGTGCATCCCACAGGCGCACCAGGAAGCCCACCAGCCGCGCGCGGGGCGTGCCAACCACCAGGCGGGCATCGGCGGGCCAGCCAAAGCCTGCCGCTTGCAAAAGTGCGGCTGCGGTGGGGGGCGGTTTCGTCATTCCCCGCCCCCCTTGGTTTCGGGGATGCCTCGCGCCAGCCAGCGGGAAGCCACGGCCGGCAGCCGGTGCATGGGGCCCTGATGCCGGGTGCACGGCGGCAAGGAATCCAAGAAAACCTGGCCATAGCGACGGCTAAGCAAGCGTTTGTCTAACACCACCACCACCCCGCGGTCGGTTTTGGTGCGGATGAGCCGCCCAAACCCTTGTCGAAAGGCCAGAATGGCTTCCGGGAGCTGGTATTCGTTGAAAGGGTCTTCGAACGTTTCGGCGCGGGCGGCCACCAGCGGGTCGCTGGGCACGGCAAAGGGAAGTTTGACAATGACGAGCACCGAAAGCGCCTCGCCGGGAATGTCCACGCCTTCCCAAAACGAGCGGGTGCCCAGCAGCACGGCGCCGTCGCTGGTGCGAAAATCTTCGAGCAGCGCCTGGGGAGAGGCGCCGCCGCCTTGTTCGTACACGGCCAGCCCGGCTTCTTCCAGCGCAGGGCGAATGGCGCGAGCGGTGCGTTGCAACTGGGCGTAGGAGGTGAAAAGCGCCATCATGCGCCCGCGCGTGGCTTTGGCGAGGTGGGTCAGGGTGCGTTCTACGGCCTGCTGGTAGCCAGGACGGTTCGGCTCGGGGATGTCGTTGACGACGTACAACAGGGCGGCGTGTTCGTAGTCGAAAGGCGAACCGAGGATGAGTTCGTCGGCATCTTCGGCAGCAAGCCGCTGGCGCAGGTAATCCATTTCGCCGCCGGTGGTCAGTGTGGCCGAGGTGAGCACCACGGTTTCCTTCTTCTCCCAGATGTGCTTGCGGATGCCCTCGCCCACTTCCAACGGCGCGCCGTGCAGGGCCAGCCACCGCCCCCGCGGGCGCAGTTCCGCCCAATAGACCATGTTGTCTTCCGGCGCGGCAATCAGGGTGTGCAACATTTGCCCGCTTTCTTCCAGCCGCTGGCGGATGTTGGCGAGTTCGTTGGCTAAGTCGAGGGTCTTTTCATCGGAAGGCACCCGGCCGGAAGCCAGAGCCTCGCGCAGGTTGTGCAGAGCGCGGTTGAGGTTGGCGAGAGCGCGAGACGCGTCGTCCCAGGCGATTTCCACGGCTTCCCACTGGGGTTGGCTGCGCATGGCGGGGGTGAGGCGCACTTGCTGGGCATATTGCCCCAAGGGGCGGCCTTCGCGGGCTTCTTCCATAAAGTCGGCGAGGGCGCGGAAGGTGTCGTTGAGGGCTTCCTGAAGTACGAAGGCGCGGCTGGTGATGTCGTCGATGCTGGCCATGATTTCTTCGCGCACTGCGAGCGGCCAGCCGCGAGCCTGCGCGGCGAGCGCCCCCAGCAGACCGGCCCGCGGGCCACCCAGTTCTGAGAGCATACGGCGCAGGTCTTCGCGCGTGATTTCGAAGCCCAGGGCGTGTGTGAGGGCGCTTTCCAGGTGGTGGGCTTCGTCGACGATGAGGTAGTTGTATTCGGGCAGCACGCGGTTACCGGTGGCGGCATCGCTGAGCAGCAGGGCGTGGTTGACCACCAGCAGGTGGGCGTGCTCGGCCGCGGTGCGCGCCCGCTGGAAAGGACACTGGCCGCTGCTGTAACGCATGCAGTTGTCGGCCGTGCAGGCAGGGGCATCGGCGGAAATGCGCTGCCACACGGCATTTTCGGCTGCGCCGCGCAGGTTGATTTCCGCGCGGTCGCCGCTGCCGCCTCCGTGCAGCCACACCAGCACCTTGGCGAGCACCCGTGCCTCTTCGGGCGTTTTCTGACGCTTGTTGAGCAACGCGTGCAGACGGTGGGGGCAAAGGTAGTTGGCGCGCCCTTTCAGCACGGCGGCCTGCAAGGGCTTGCCCAGCACTTCTTGCACCAGCGGAATGTCTTTTTGAATGAGTTGGTCTTGCAGGTTTTTGGTGTTGGTAGAGATGACCACGCGGGTGTTGTGTTGCCACGCGAAGGCCGCCGCAGGCAGCAGGTAGGCCAGCGACTTGCCGGTGCCGGTGCCGGCTTCCACAATCAGGTGGCGTCGGCGGTCGAAGGCTTCGCTGACGGCTTGAGCCATCTGCACCTGGTGCTGCCGGTGCTCAAACTGGGGGAAGCGTTGCTCCAGCGCGCCGCCCGGTTCCAACAACGCCGTCACCGCGCTGGCATCCAGCCCCCCCTCGGTGGTGGCTTCGCGAGCGCCGGGGGCGACCTGGAGCGGTTCGGGTTGCCACAGGGAAGGAGCGCTTTTGGGCGGGCGTTCCCCCGCGCGGGTGCGGCGCATCAGCACTTGCTGGAACGGCCATGTACCCAGCCAGGCGGCATCCACCCCCATTTCGACGATGTTGGCGAGCAGCGGCAGCGGCAGGTCGTCGATCATTTCGGCCAGGCGCAGGTAAAGGTGCGCGTTGACACGGGCGTCGTCTAAGGCTCGATGGGTGGCTTGAAAGGGAATGCCCAGCGCGTGCCCCAGCGCGCCCAGGCCGTAACGGCTGGCCGAGGGCATGAGCACCGAGGCCAGTTCGTAAGTGTCGACCACTTCGTTGGTGAAGACCATGCCCGCGGCTTCCAGGAAGCCCAGGTCGAAGCGGATGTTATGGCCGATGATGATGGCATCGCCGAGGAAGTCGGCCAGGTCGTCGAGCACGTCGTCCAGCCGCGGGGCGCGGGCGACCATCGCGTCGCTAATGCCGGTCAGGCGGGTGATGAAACCGGAAATGTGGCCGGTTGGGCGGACGAGGGTGGCGAATTCGTCTTCAATGCGCCGCGCGGTGAAGCGCACCGCACCGATGTCGATGATTTCGTCCGCACGCGGGTCGAGGCCGGTGGTTTCCAGGTCGAGGGCAACAAAAGTGGTCATGGAAAACTCGCTTGATAGGAAGCACAGAAATAAGGCTGTTGTTTTTTGTGCACAGGCCGGAACAAGGCCTTTCTGAAGTATAACCTCAGTGGCGGATAATCTCTCTGGCGGTGTTTCGTGCTGCGCGGAGCGGCCTTCGACCGCGATGGCTCCGCATTCTCCGCTCAACGCGCTGATCCGAAACTCAGGTAAGTATAACTTACGCTCGCCGGGAAAAACGCCCCCGCACCGGCTTCCAGCGGTGGGGGGCGAGGGAAGGGCGGAAACGCCGGGGCATAGAGGCCCTACGCGACCTCTTGCGCTATATGCTCGCCGAAGGCCAGTAGGGCTTTTACCATCTCGGGCGAGCGCCCTTCGGCATACACCCGCAGCACTGGCTCGGTGCCCGAGGGGCGAATCAGCAGCCAGGAATCGTCGGCCAGGATGTATTTGCAGCCGTCCAGCGTGCTGACTTCCGTTACGGCTTCCCCGCCGATGGCCTGGGGGGCGTTTTCGGCCAGGCGCTGCGTCATGCGGCTTTTGGAAACCGGATGCCGCAGGCGTAGATCGGTGCGGGCGTAGTGCGCCGGGCCAACTTCCGCCAGCAAGTCTTCCACCAGCGCGGAGAGCGGCTCGCGATAGTAGGCCAGCATTTCCAGCATCAGCAGCCCCATCAGCACGCCGTCGCCTTCGGGAATGTGTCCCTGGAAGGCAATGCCGCCGGATTCTTCGCCGCCGATGAGGACGTTTTCGCTGAGCATGTAGTCGGCAATGTGGTTGAAGCCGACCGGGGTTTCGTGCACCGTGAAGCTATATTTTGCCGCCAGGCGATCGATCATCCGGGTGGTGGACACGGTGCGTACCACCGAGCCGCGCAGACCGCGCTCCTCGGCCAGGTAGCGCAGGCTGAGGGCCATGATTTTGTGCGGGTCCACGAAGTTGCCGCGCTCGTCCATCGCGCCAATGCGGTCGGCGTCGCCGTCGGTGGCAAGGCCCACGTCGCCGCGGCCGCTGGCAATGGCCGTGGCCAGCGCGCCGAGGTAACGGGCAATGGGTTCCGGATGCACGCCGCCGAAGCCGGGGTTCATCTCGGCGCGGATTTCGTGCACTTCCACACCCGTGCCCTGCAGGAAGGCGCGCATCACGCCCCGCCCGGAGCCGTACATGGAATCCACCACGGCGCGCAGCTTGCCTTCGGCAATGCGACCGGCATCGATGAGGGTGTGCAGGTGAGCAAAATAGTCGGGCAGGGGGTTGAAACGTTCCAGCAGGCCGAGTTTGCGGGCTTTTTCGTAATCCATCAGATTGGGGCCGCGGCCGCGTTCTTCGTTGTCGTTGAGGTAAACCTCCACGCGGCGCGCCTGTTCGGGCGGCGCCGAGCCACCATAGGCGGCTTTGAGTTTCACGCCGTTGTAGCGCGGCGCGTTGTGGGAAGCCGTGATCATCACCCCCGCGGCCGCTCCTTTGTGCTTCACCGCGTAGGAAATGGCCGGCGTGGGGGCGTCGGCGTGCGCCAGCCAGACCTTGATGCCGTTGGCCGCCAGCACACGCGCCACTTCGCGGGCGTAACGGTCGGAAAGAAAGCGGGTGTCGAAGCCAACGACCGCGGTCAGGTCGCCTTCGTTGCCGTTGGCGTCGGCCTGCATGGCGTCGGCGATGGCTTGAGCCACCAGGCGCAGGTTGTGGAAGGTGAAAGTGTCGGAGATGACGGCGCGCCAGCCGTCGGTGCCAAAGTGAATGGGCATGGGGAAACCTCGGGATTAGGGGATTGGCTGCTTGGTGTCGTATTTGCGCGCTTTGCCTTCCTGGCGCGCTTTGCGTTAACCTCTTTGCGGCTTTGGCGGCATCTTGACGCTTGGCGTTACGCTTTTGCCGCTTGTTCTTCTTTCCAGTTGTTGAGGGCTTGCACGAGCAAGGCCGTAGCGGTGCTGCGGTGCGCTTCAGCGGCTTCCCACGGGTCTTGGCCCGCGGCTTCCAGCAGGTCATCGGCGAGGGCATCGGTCAGCCCTTCGCGGCCCAGGCGGGCGAGAAAGCGTTGCTTAGCGTCGGGCGGCAGGTCACTGCGTTCCAGCAGGCGGCGCACTTCGGCAGGCGAGGTGTGCATGTTCAGCAGGCGGTAGCGCAGGAAGGTACGGAAGCGGAAGCCGAGGGAGGCGTTGGCAAGGAAGCGCAGGGCGTAAATGGTGCCCACGAACCAGCCGAGCCAAGTGGCTGCAAGGAGCGGCTTGCCGAGCCAAAACGGCAGGTGGGGAAGCAGCCACCGGAAGATGGCGTGCGTCATCACAAACAGCACGCCGGTATCGGCGGTAAAGACGAAAGCCGTAGCCGCCCCGGCCATCAGAAAAAGCAGCCATTGGCTGACCTCGTGGGCGGGCGGCACCTCGGGCGGCAAAGGGGTGGCGCTGATCTCCACCGTGGCATCCAGCGCGACCAGCGCCAACGCGACCACAGCCGCCCCGGCGTACCAGGCCCAGCCCACGCCCAGGATAGCGAAGGGGTAAAGCCGCCACAACGCCACCACCAGCGCGGTGCTTACGGCTGCGCCCAGCCACAGGGCAGCGAAATAAAGCCAGCGCAAGAAACGCCACATTCAAAGTACCTTCTGGGGTTGAGGAAGAACTGCAGAAAACACAGAGCGTTTTCTCGGCGTCCTTTGCTTTCTTCGCGCCTCGGCGTCAACCTCTTGGCGCCTTTGGCGGCTTTTTTGCGGCTTTGCGTTACGAAAAGGCCGAAGTGGAAAGATCTTCATCGTCCGGGTGCGTTTCCTGCCACACGGCCAGGCTTTGGGAAAGCGCAGCGAAGCGGGAAAGCACCGCCCCGTCGTCGGCAGCCTCGATGTAGGGGGCAATGGCGTCCTGGATTTCCTGCACCATTTCCCGCGTCAGACCGCGCAATTGTACCTTACTGGTGAGGTCGGCTTTGACTCTTTCCGGCAGGGGCGCGTTTTGGAGCAAGGCAATGACGTCTTTCGGTGAAGGCGCTATCAGGCGGTCAAAGTGGCGGCGGAACCATTGGGTGAAATTGCGCTCGCCGAGCCACGCGCTGCCCATGAGAACGCCCATGAACCAGCCCATCCACATGGCGAAGACAGCCAGGAAGCCGACGGTGTAGGCGACCTCAGGCCAGCGCCCCAGCAGGGCTTCCGACCATATGGTCAGGGCGCGGGTGAGCACGATAGGGATGCCGACGACCACGGCGAAAACGCTCGCGACGAGGAAAATGAGGATGAGGTGGAAAATCCAGCGGCGTACTTCGGCCGATGCGGGCACGTCGGGCGGCGCGGGGTGCTGGCGGAGATCCAGTGCGGCGTTGAGAACCATGACCGCCGCGCCCAGGATAAACGCGCCGGCCAACCACACCCATCCCACACCGAGAACTTTCCCCGGTGCCACATGCCAGGCCAGCGTCACAAGGGCAATGGCTGCCAGCACACCCAGCCCAAGAGACCAAAGGAACAACCGTCGCAGAAAGTGCCACATGGAAAACACTCCCCAACCGTTACCCCGCGGTTTCGCTGGGGCGGTCCAGAATTTCCCGCGCCAGGTCCAGCAAGGCCTTGCGTTCTTCACCCTCGACCCCCCTGGCAAGCAAGTATTTGTCTACCAGTTCCAGAGGCGTCAGGCGTTCCAGGGGTTCATTGCCGAGGCGGGCGCGGGCTTCCACCTGAGGACGCTTGATGAGGTGGAATTCCAACGCGTGTTTGGTATGGGCATAAAGCGCAGCGTCGTCGATGTGGGCTTCCAGTTCTTGGGGGTAGGTCACAACCAGACGCACCACCGCGCCCTCCAGGGCCTCTTGTGGGCCGAGCGCCTCAATCAGCCGCTGCGTGGGGCTGACTTCGTTGGTGAGGGTTACACGGTGGTCGATGACCGGGCGAGTGGGTAGTTTGCGCCATGAGACCTGAGTGGGTTTTCCCGGCTCGATGGTGGCAATCACGAAAAACTTGTCTTCGTGCGCTTCGCCAAAATCCACCCGCTCAATGGAACCAGGGTAAATCACAGGGGGTTGATGGCCTTCGTTCAGGTCCTGTGCCTTGTGGATGTGGCCGAGGGCCACGTAAGCCCAGCGGGGGTTTTTGACGAGGGAAGCGGGCAGCACCAGGTCGTTGCCCAGCATAACCAGCCGCTCTGCGCCATATTTAGCCCCCTGCACCGAAGCATGAGCGGTGAGCACCAGGGGCAGTTCGGGAGTGGCCTGCTCAATGAGGTTTTCCACGCCGCTGGTGATCAGGTCGGCCATCCGGCTATAGACCTCTTCCAGCGACAGCCCTTCGGCCTGGTCGCCCAAAAAGGCCAACATGCCGCTGCGGGAAACCCACGGCAGGGCCACGATTTGCAGCGGCAGGCCGTCCAGGTCGTTGGGGGTGAGCAACGTGGGCCGGTCGACGACGTGCACATGGGGCACTTCGAAGGTATTGAAAGGGTCGAGGGCATGGGCGCGGCCCAGGGCGGGCGAAAGGTCATGGTTGCCCACCAGCAGCACGGTGGGAATGCCAGCCCGCGACAGCCGCATGATGCGCTTGCCCCACTCACGAATGAACGTTGGGGCGGGCGAGCGGTCTTTGAACGCGTCGCCCGCGAAGAGCACCAGATCCACCTTTTCTTCGATGGCTGTCTCGACAATGACATCCAGCGAGCGCAGGAAATCCATCACCCGCACGGGCAGGCCGGTTTCGGGGTCGTGCTTGCCCCGGTTGAGCATGTCGATGTGGGCATCGGCAAAATGGAGAATGCGCATCAGTAGCCTCGCTCGGGATGGTAGCGGTTGAAAAGCGGCTGCCCTTTGAGGTAGCGGGTCAGGTTGGCAGCAAACAACTTCATGGCGCGGGCATGGTAATGGGGGGTGTTGCCGGCAATGTGGGGGGAAAGGATGACGTTGGGCATCTCCCAAAGAGGGCTTTCGGGGGGCAGCGGTTCGTGGGGGAAGACGTCTAACGCCGCCCCGGCGAGTCGCCCGCTTTCCAACGCAGCAATCAAGGCTTCGTGGTCCACCACGCCGCCGCGAGAAACATCGACCAGGAAAGCGCCCGGCTTGAGGGCGTCGAACACCTCGGCGTTCACCATGCCGCGCGTTTCGGGCGTGAGCGGCACGGTGACCACCAGGAAATCGCACTCCCGCGCCATGCTGCGCAGGGCCTGGGGTGGGTAAAGGCGGCGGACGAAAGCCCCCTGCGGGTCGCCGTGGCCGGTGGGAATGTAGCCGCGGTCTTTGGGGTGCCTGACGTCGCGCTTGGTTGCCAGCACGGTCGCGCCAAAAGCGCGCACCAGGCGGGCGACTTCCCGCCCCAGGCTGCCGTAGCCCACGATGCCTACCGTGCTGGTGTTCAGTTCCACCGGCATGAAGCGCTGCCAGCGGTCTTGGGGCCACACCTTGCGCCGCTGGGCTTCCATCAACGCTGGCAGGCGGTGGCCCAAGGCCAGCAGCATCATCAGCACATATTCGCCCATTTGCGGCACAGCCGCGCCGCTCATCGTGGTGGCAATGACCTTGCCGCTGCGGATGAGCGGATGGTCGGCGACGTGGTCAATGCCCGCGAGGTGAAATTGCACCCACTTCAGGTTGGGCGCGGCTTCGGGGTCTGGCAGGGCGCTCCAGGTGTAGAGGATTTCCACCCGCTCCCAGAGCGCGGGGGGCACTTCCTGGGCGTCGCGCGCCGGGTGGACGATGATTTCGGCTTCCGGCGCGGCGGCCTTGAGCGGCTGCAAATGCGTTTCATCGATGGGCAGGGTGATCAAAATGACGGGGTTTCCCATGATCATACCGTCAGGATGAGGGCGTTGGCGAGCGCGAACAAGAAGAGCAAGCCGGTTTCGGCGGTGCGGGCATGGGCTTGCGCGGCAGGGTAAAGCGCTGCGGCGCTGCCCAGCATCAGCACCAGGGCGAGGGTGTGAACGGCAAACTTGCGATTGGCTTTTCGGGAAGGTTGAGACATGGCACGGTCCTCCGGCGGGGGCGTGGGGCTACCACAGGCCCACGGCCAGCGCCGCGACTGTGAGAACGCTGACCAGGGCCACCAGCAGCAGGATGTATTTGCCCAACGCGGCCATGACGTCGCCTTCCCGCCCGGCCATGCCGGTGGTGCTGGCGCCGACCACGACTTTGGTGGGGGCGAACACCGACGCCAGCGCGCCGCCGCTGCTCTGGGCGGCCAGAATGACCGCGACACTATACCCCAGCAGGTCGGCGGTGCGCTGTTGCAACGCGGCAAAGACGACGTTGGAATTGGTGTTGCTGCCGGTCATAAAGGCACCCAGCGCCCCCACCCAGGGCGCGACCAGCGGGTAGGCGCGCCCGACCGCGTCGGCCAGGCCGCGGGCCAGGGTCTCGGTCATGCCGGCGTGCTGCATCACCATCGCCATCGCGACCATCGAGGCAATGCCCACGCTGGAACCCATGACCCGGCGCACCGTGCCGCCGGCGATGCGCTTCAGCGCACCGGGCCGGTACCAGCCCGCCCGGCGGTAGAACAGGTAAGCCACCACCGCCGAATAAAACAGCACCGCCCCTGCGTGCCGAAAAAGCGGGATTTTCCGGCCCAGGCCAGCCGGGGTCACGAAGCCACGGGCGGTCTTCACAGCAGGGAAGGGCACTTGAATCACCAGCAGGCTTTCCAGGAAAGCCCGCACAGGGTGCACCAGTTGGACGGTGAGGGTGATGACCACCAGCGCGAGGTAGCCGGAGAGCGCGATGAAGAGCGTGCGGTTGTCGGGGCGGGGGGCGCTTTCCGCTGCAGGAGAAGCGGGGGAAGGCGCAGCCGCGGGCTGCCGCATGGCGAGCAACACGCCCACCAGCAACCCCGCCAGTCCGCCCCCCAACGCGCCGATGTTCCAGAGGTGGTGCGTTGCCAGCAGGTATTGCGTGCCGCCCATCACCGCGCCCATCACCAGCACGGTCGGCCACAGCCGTTTGACGGCTTCCCACCCTCCGGCTGTATGGGCCACCATCAGCCCCACCAGCAGGCCGGAAAGCCCCAAAAAGGTGGCCGTGGGTGGTGCCAGCAGCGTGCCCGGAAGGCCGGTGGCGGCCATGAGCGCCTGGAACGAGGTGGCCAGCGAGCCGAAACTGACAGCCCACGCGTGCCCCACCGAGGGCGCGACCACCGCCGTGAGGGGCGAGAACCCCAGCCCCACCAGCAGCGGTGCGGTCACGGCCACCGGCACGCCGAACCCGCCCACGCCTTGCAAGAACGAGGCAAAGGCCCATGCCAGCAGCAGCGCCTGCATCCCGCGATCGGCGGTCAGGCCGGGCAGCGCGCGCCCAATGGTTTCGATCGCGCCTGCCTCGTCGGCCACACGGTAGAGCAGGAAGGCCGCCCACACGATGAGCAGCACATCCAGCGTCAGAAAGAGGGCTTTGGCGTGGGCGTAGGCCAGCAGGCGCGGCCCGGCGCCAAAGTAGCCCACCGCCACGGCCAAAGCAGTGAGGTAGCCAGCGCCTCCCGCGCGGGATGCTCCCCACCGCTTGCCGATCATCAACCCCAGGATGACCAGAATGGGCAGCGATGCTAAGAGGAAAGCCATGACCGTCTCAGCCGGTGCCGAATTGCCGGTCGCCGGCGTCGCCGAGGCCGGGCAGGATGTAGCCGTTTTCGTTCAGCCGCTCGTCGATGGCCGCCAGGTGAATAGGCACGTCGGGGTGGCGTTCCTGCATGTGGGCGATGCCTTCCGGCGCACCGATGATACCCATGAACTTGATGCGCTTGACGCCCCAGCGCTTGAGGATGTCCACTGTCGCCACTGCCGAGCCGCCGGTCGCCAGCATGGGGTCGAGCACCAGGCAGAGGGTCACGGTAGGGGCAACGGGCAATTTGTTGTAGTATTCCACAGGCCGCAAGGTGCGCTCATCGCGATAGAGCCCAATGTGCCACACCTGTGCGCCGGGGAGCAGGTTCCACACACCTTCTACCATCCCCAGCCCGGCGCGCAAAATCGGCACCAGGCCAATGGTGTCGCTCACGGCTGTGCCGGTCATGGAAGCAAGGGGCGTTTCCACCGGTTTGGGATGGGTGGGCAGGTCGGCGGTGGCTTCGTAGGTCAGCAGGGTGGCGATTTCGCGCACCAGCGCCCGGAAGGTTTGGGGGTCGGTGCGTTTGTCGCGCAGCAAGGTGAGTTTGTGCGCGACCAAAGGATGCCGGGAAGGGAAAACATTCTCCATAGACTGCTCCGAAAGCAAGGTGCTTCCATTATAGCCCAAAAGAGGGAGGGGGTGCTGTGGTAAAATCCCCTATCCCAACTTACCAGATGGTAAACAGGAGCGGGTCAATGAAACAACGCAATCCGGTATTGTGGGTGCTTTTTCTTGGGGTGTTGATGGCGGCGCTGGATATCGCCATCATTGGCCCGGCATTACCTGCGATTCGCGACGGCTTCCACACGACCGACCGCGCGGTAGTGTGGGTTTTTACTACTTACCTGCTTTTCAACCTCATCGGAACGCCCCTGATGGCGAAACTTTCCGACCGGCTGGGGCGGCGCGATGTGTATATTGCCGATGTCTTGTTGTTCGTGTTCGGTTCCGTGGTGGTGGCGCTGGCTCCTTCGCTGACGTGGGTGGTAGTGGGGCGTGGCATCCAGGGCTTTGGGGCGGGGGGCATCTTCCCGGTGGCCTCGGCAGTGATTGGCGACACCTTCCCGCCGGAACGCCGCGGCCGCGCGTTAGGCATCATCGGCTCGGTGTTTGGGGTGGCCTTCTTGATTGGGCCGGTGCTGGCGGGGGTGGTGCTCAAGTTCTTCTCGTGGCACATGCTCTTCTGGGGGCCCGTGCCGTTCGCACTGTTGCTGATACCCGCCGCATGGCGTTGGCTGCCTGCCACGGGCAAAGCGGGCAACGGGAAAGCCGACTGGCAGGGCATGTTGCTGCTGGCGGCCTTGCTCAGCAGCCTGGCTTATGCGCTCAACCAACTCGACGCTGCCGACCTGGCCGCCAGCCTGCGCTCGCCCCGCGTGATGGGCTTTTTGCTGTTGGGGGTGGTGCTGTTGCCGGTGCTGGCGTGGGTGGAACGCCGTGCTTCTGACCCCATCATCCACCCGCGGTTGTTCGGCGGCCGTCAACTGGTGCTGGCCAATACCCTGGCTTTTGGAGCGGGCGTGATCGAGGGAAGTATGGTGTTCATCCCCGCGCTGCTGGTGGCGGCCTTTGGGGTTACTGAATCGAAGGCCAGTTTCATGCTGCTGCCGGTGGTGGCCACACTTTCCATCGGCGCGCCGCTTTTTGGGCACGGCCTGGACAAGGTCGGCTCCCGCTGGGTCATCATGTTGGGCACGGCACTGGCGGCGGTGGGCACAGCCATGTTAGGCTTCGT
Source organism: Chloroflexota bacterium (assembly GCA_011322445.1). Classification (NCBI taxonomy): domain Bacteria; kingdom Bacillati; phylum Chloroflexota; species Chloroflexota bacterium. The sequence continues at coordinate 125,508 of DRMV01000041.1, forward strand.
GCATCTGAGCACGGCAGTGTTCTACGTGGCGGCGGGTTTAATCGGCTTTGGGCTTTCGGCGCTGTTGGGGGCACCGTTGCGCTACATCATGCTGGCGGAAGCCCCGGCCGAAGAGCGCGCCTCGGCCCAGGCACTGATTTCGGTGATGACCAAAGTGGGGCAGATGATGACCGGCGCGGTGGTCGGCGCTGTGGCAGCCAGCATGGGCGGCGGCGTGCGAGGTTACGCCGCTTCGTTCCGGGTGCTGGGCGGCATTGCCGTGGTGCTCTTCTTGCTTTCCCTGCTGCTCAAGAACCGGGAAGCCGAGCAAGCCGCCCAACGTCAAACGGTCTGAGGCACGTGATGAGGTTTCCCCCTTCTGTGAGCATTTTGTTAAAACCTCCGACCGGGGGAAGACGGCTGGTATAATTTGCAGGTAATGATGGACATCCTTCAACAGTCTCGCACCGCTTTGGCGGGTGAGCGTTGTTGCTACTTAAGTGAACGGAGGTTTCTGTGAATACACCCCCTCGGAGTCGGGCTTCTACCCTTTACCTTTTCATCATCCTCGCCGTGGTGGCCGTGCTCTGGTACAGTTATGCGGGCAAAGGTGAACAGCAAACACCCCTTTACCTCAACCAGGTGGCTGCCGACCTGCACGCGGGCAAAATCACCCGCATGGTGGTCAAGAGCACCACGGTTGAGGTGATTTACAAAGACGGCACCAAACGCAGCGCCAACCTCGAACCCGGCGAGGGTTTCCTGCGGCAGTTGCGCGACCTTGGCGTTTCACCCACCGATCTCGCCCCCGACCGCGTCAAACTGGATTTCCAGCCGCCCAGCATCTGGCCCGACATTTTCACCGGCCTGATGTACGTTTTGCCCATCATCCTGGTGGTTGCCATGTTCTGGTACCTGATGCGGCAGAGCCAGGGCGGGGGCGGCGGCGCACTGGCCTTTGGGAAGTCGCGGGCGCGCATGTTCACCGGCGACCGCCCCATGGTGACTTTCGACGACGTCGCCGGTGTGGACGAAGCCAAAGAAGAACTGCAGGAAGTCGTGGAGTTTCTGAAGGAACCCGAGAAATTCCTCGCCCTCGGCGCGCGCATCCCTAAAGGGGTGTTGCTGGTCGGGCCGCCGGGGACGGGCAAAACCCTGCTGGCGAAGGCCGTGGCCGGGGAAGCGGGCGTGCCCTTCTTCTCCATCTCCGGTTCGGAATTCGTGGAAATGTTCGTTGGTGTGGGCGCGAGCCGCGTGCGTGACCTGTTCGACCAGGCCAAGCGGCATTCCCCCTGCATTGTGTTCGTAGACGAAATCGACGCCGTCGGTCGCCAGCGCGGCGCAGGGCTGGGCGGAAGCCACGATGAGCGTGAGCAAACCCTCAACCAGCTGCTCGTGGAAATGGACGGCTTCGACAGCGACACTAACATCATCGTGATGGCCGCCACCAACCGCCCCGACATCCTCGACCCGGCGCTGCTGCGCCCGGGCCGCTTCGACCGCCGGGTGGTGCTCGACCGCCCCGACATGCGCGGCCGGGAAGCCATCCTCAAAGTGCACGTCCGCGGCAAACCGATTTCCCCCGAAGTGGATTTGAAAGTGCTGGCGCGCTCCACGCCGGGCTTCGTGGGTGCCGACCTGGAAAATCTGGTCAACGAGGCGGCTATTTTGGCCGCCCGCCGGGGCAGCCACGTGGTCGAACAGCAAGATTTCGAAGAAGCCATCGAGCGGGTCATTGCCGGACCGCAGCGCAAGAGCCGCGTCATCAACGAAGACGAAAAGCGCATCGTGGCCTACCACGAGGCCGGGCACGCGGTGGTGATGCAGGCGCTGCCGGAAGCCGACCCGGTGCACAAGGTTTCCATCATCGCCCGTGGCATGGCCGGCGGCTACACCCTGACCCTGCCCGAAGAGGATCGCACCCTGATTTCCCGCCGCAAGGTGTTTGCCGATATGGTGGGATTGATGGGAGGGCGCGCCGCGGAGGAACTGGTGTTCGATGACATTACGTCCGGCGCATCCAACGACCTGGAACGCGTCACCCGCCTGGCGCGCACCATGGTGACGCGCTGGGGCATGAGCGATAGCCTGGGGCCGCTGGTCTATGGCAAGAAAGAAGAACTGGTGTTCCTCGGGCGGGAAATCGCCGAGCAGCGCGACTATTCGGAGACGATTGCTGAGCAGATCGATGCTGAAGTGCGGCGGCTGGTGAACGAAGCCTATGAGCAGGCCAAGAGCCTGCTGCAAAAGTACCGCGACAAACTCGATGCCGTGGCCCAGCGGCTGCTGGAAGAGGAAACCCTGTCGCGTGAAGAGTTCGAGGCCATCTTCCCGCCGCCGGTGCCCAAACACGCCACCCCGCGCCCCAAAAGCAGTAATGCCTGAGCCATGAGCGAGCGCTCGGCTTTCCCGTTGACCATCCTGAAACCGCCGCTGCAGCCCTTCGTTGCCGCGGCGGTTATCGTTCACGTGGGTTGGCGGCATGAGCCTCCCGCGCTGGCGGGCATCAGCCATTACCTGGAACACGTCCACTACCTCGGGTCACGCCGCTACCCCGATCCGGATGCTGTCACGGCGCGCTACGGCGTGGAGATCGGCGGCCCCACCCTTGCGGAAACCACCACCTTTGGCTTCGTTTCCCTGCGGGAAGACTTCTTTGCTGTGCTGCCGGTCTTGCTCGATATGGTCTTTCACCCCCGCTTCGACCCCAAGGCTGTGGCCCAAGAGCGGCAACACGCCGATGCTGGCGTTTCGCCCAGCGATTACACCCCCTGGGAATGGGTCGAAGTCAAAGCCGACGACCTGCTTTTCGGCACCGAAACGCTGGAAAGCCTGGGCACACCGCGCTCTATGGCTGCCATCACCCTCGATGACCTGAAAACCTGGCAACGGCGCTACTACCACTGGGGAAACAGCCACCTGGTCGTGGCAGGTGAAGTCGATGCTGCTGCCCTGCAGGATGCCATCCTGGCCGCTGCAGGCCCCAGCCAGGGAGAACGCCCGCGAGTGGTCCGGCGCGCGCACCAGCAACGGTGGTATTACGAACAACGCCCCAATGTGGGGAACCCCGAACTCTTTGTGGGCTTCCGCTTTCCGGCGCAAGAGGACCTGGTGCCCTATCACCTGTTGAGCATTTTGCTGGGCAATTACGCCGCGTCACCAGCCTTTCGCTCCCTGCGACGCGATGCGCCCGTGGCCTACATGCACGCCAGCGGCCTGCGGGTGCTTTCCACCGAAGGGCGGTTTGGCCTCTACGTCGGGATGGCGCAGACAGGCAAAGAAACGCCCACCTGGGAACGTGTGGTCAGCGTGTTGCAAACGATGAAACGTCGGCCAGTGTCAGAAGAAACGCTGGCCTGGGCCAAGAGGGTGTTCCGTATCAACCTCTTGCATCGCGCCGCCATGCCCATGCAGGCCATCCGCTTTCGGCGGGCGTGGGGGCAGTGGGGCAGGCCGTTCAGGGGATGGCAAGCCCTGGAAGAAGAGGCCGCGCGTGTCACGGCCGAAGATCTACAGCGCCTGGCCGCTTCGTTGTTTTCGCAAGAGCAGGCGTTCCTTGCTATGGTAGGGCCTTCCCCAGCGCCTGACCTGGCCGCCTGGCTGGCGATGTTGGATTAATTTCCAGAAAAACCTTGTTGAGCATCTGATTTTTGACTATAATGCACGCCCGCGGTGTGAAAGGCAACAGCCTCATCACCGCTTTTCGTTATCTATTCCGGCTGTTCACAGCCACAGGAAGGGGCTATGAGCACAACTTACCTCACACCCGAAGGCTACAAGAAACTGGAAGAGGAACTGGAGTACCTGCGCACGGTACGGCGCAAGGAAGTGGCCCAGCGGCTGCACGAAGCCCTGGCCGAAGGGGGAGAACTCATCGAAAACGCCGAATACGAAGCCGCTAAAAACGAACAGGCCTTCGTGGAAGGCCGCATCCAGGAACTGGAATATCTGCTTGCCAACGCCCGCGTGGTGGCCGACGCCTCCACTGACGAGGTAGGCATTGGCAGTAAGGTGCGGGTGCGCTATGACGATGGCAGCGAAGAAACCTACACCGTGGTGGGCGCGGCGGAAGCCTCGCCGCGTGAAGGGCTGATTTCCAACGAATCCCCCTTGGGGCAGGCGCTGTTGGGGCACAAAGCAGGCGATGAAGTGACCGTGGAAGCCCCCGACGGCGCGTTCAAGGTCAAAATCATCGCGGTGGGCTAAGACACCCAGCGACGCATTCAAAAAGCACAGCCTTTACGGGCTGTGCTTTTGGCGTTCTGAAGCATTGCGGGCATGCACGCCTGCTCGCAGGGCTTCCCACAGCGGCAGAGAAGCCGCCGCCAGCATGGGGAAGTCGGCTTTCCGGTAATCCACGCCCGGCCGCAAGGGGAACGGGGATGCGCCTTCAAGGACGCCCCAATGTCCCCCTGCCTCGGTCACGAGGAGGGTAGGCGCAGCCAGATCCCACACTTTGGGGGTGCTTTCCAGGGCAGCAATGGCAACACCGCGCGCCACCAGCGCCATCTCATAGCCTGCCGAGCCCAAAATGCGCAGTTTCCACGGCCAGTCCAGCCGGTAGCGTTGCAGGCTGCGCGAGCAAACCAGGGCAAAAGCCGTTTCGTGGGCTGTGTCGACGCCGCGGGTGTGGATGGTTTCCCCATTGCGGGTGGCGCCTTGCCCTCGCACCGCGAGGTACACTTCGTCCATCACAGGGAAATACGCCACCGCCACGGTGGGCTGCCCACCTTCCAGGAAGGCCAGCAGCACGCCCCACATCGGCAGGCCGAGGGCGAAGTTGGTGGTGCCGTCCAGCGGGTCGATCACCCAGGCTTCCGGGGTGTCGGGGAGCACCGTGGCGCGCTCCTCGCTCAGCACCGGCACGCCGGGGAAGGCGGCTTCCAGGGCGCGGGTCAGGCGCTCGTCGGCTTCCAGGTCGGCGTCGGTGACCAGCGTGTGGTCGGCCTTGCGGCGGGGGTGGTTGCGTGCGGCTTCGAAGCGCCGCGCTAACGCCCGCCCCACCTGTAAGGCCAGCCCCTGGGCAAAAAGGGGGAGGGAAGGAGATGTCATCGTGATGCTGCTCCGCTTAGGTGCTCCGGAAACCGCAGATCGCGCAGATAACGCCGGGTTGTTCTGCGAAATCTCTGAGCAATCCATTGTTGGGGGCATTTCTTTGCCCTAAAATGATCAACGTCTCCTTTATGCTACGGCCTCCGCTACGACCAGGATTAAATTAGCCCTCGCTTTGAAGAATTTTGAGGATTTCCCTTTTGACTTCTGGAACCCGCTTTGTAATTGTCCACCATACTAAAGAATAGTCCACCCCAAAATAAAAGTGGATTAGCCTATCCCTCATTCCTGCCATCTCGCGCCACGGCACATTGGGGTATCGTTGGCGCACTTCGTCGGGTACTTGCTTTGTGGCTTCACCGATAACTTCCAACTTTCTCATGACCGCGCTTGCCGTTTTGTCATCCTCTTGGAAACTTGCAAAATCCATTCCTGCTGTGAACTGCTCAATGCTTTCCATTGCTGCCACAATGTCCTTGAGATACAACCTGTAGTCCCTCATACACTAATCACCTGCTCAAGCACGGTTTCCCGCAACTCTTCACGCAATGCCGCGCGAGGAACAACATCCACTGATTTTCCCAAGACCTCTTCCAAATACAGGCTCAATCCAACCAGATCCAACAGATCGGCGCCTACCTCAAAGTCAACCAACAGATCAATATCACTGTCCTCTTTCTGCTCTCCACGCGCCCAAGAGCCGAACACACTGAGCCGACGCACCTTATATCGCCTGGCCAGCTCAGGTTTGAGTTCTCTCAGCCTTTGCACAATCTCCTCTACCTCCATGGTTCGCTCCTCGTTTTTCTTCATTGTACCATCTGCTACCCTTCCCCATTGCTTGCTACGAGGTTTGCGGTTCGGGCAGGCCGCGCAGGGCGATGAGCGCCATCACTGCCGCCGCGGCGCTGATGGCGAAGGCGGTGTGCAGGCTCCACAGGTCGGCCAGCGCGCCCACGATGACCACCGCCACCGGCCGCGACAAGAAACTCAGCGCCAGATATGCCCCGTTGGCGGTGGCGCGGTGGTTGGGGGCGTGGTCTTGCACCAGGGCCATCAGCACGGGCTGGAAGGAAAGCGCCGAAAAGCCCAACGGGGGCAGCCAGAGCAGCCGCCACCAGCCGTGGCTGAGCAGGAAGCCCGCCGCCGCGAGGCCGGAAGCCAGCACTGCTCCCACGATGACAGGCACCCGCCCGACGCGGTCACTCCACGGCCCGATGATGAGCGCGCCGACCACGCCGAAAAGTTCATACAGCAGGGCAAACGCCAGCCCGCCCTGCGTCTTGGTCATGCCGGTTTCGCTGAGAAAAGTGGGCAAAAACGTGCCCAGCGCCCCCAGCAACATGCTGCGCCCCAGCACCAGCACCGTCAGGGGCAGCGCCAGCCGCCGCAAAATCGGCCATAACTCGCTCAGCGGGCTGCTTTCCACCTTGATGTGGATGCGGCGCACTTCCAGAAAGAGGATGAACGACATGGCCCAGCCGAGCAGCAAGAGCCGCGGCATGCCTTCCAGCCCCCACAGGCCCACTGCCCACACAGCGAGCATCGGGCCGATGACGCGCCCCATCTCGCCCCCTGCCATGAAGAAACTCATCCCGCGGCCGGTGCGTTTGGGGGCCAGGTGAGCGATGAAAGCCGGGGCGGGGGCGTGGAAGGCGGCCACGCTGAAGCCGGTCATCAGCAGCAGCGCGGCCAGCGCCCAGTAGTTGGGCATCACACCCATCAGCGCCATGCCCGTCGCGGTGGTGGCGGGGGCAAATGCCACGAAATAGCGCAGCGAAACCCGGTCGCCCAAATAGCCGATGAAGGGGTTGAAGATGGAAGGCGCTTGCAGGAAGGCCGTCAGCAGCCCGGCTTCAGTGTAAGTGAGCGCAAACTTGTCAATCAGCCACGGCAGCAGCGGTGCAAGAAAGGCCGAAAAGGTGTCGTGGACGAAATGCCCTGCCGAAACGGCCAGCACGGGCAGGTAAGGGAAGTCGTCGCGAGGGTTGCTTTGAGGGGACATGGAAGGGTCTGAGGGCTGGTTGCCTGGTTACCTGGTTGCCTGGTCGCCGGTCAGGGCGATGTAGTCGTCTTCCACCGGCTGGGCGTCGGCCAGCCCGAGCACACGCAGCAGGTCGGCGGCCAGGGTGGCCTTGCGTTCCGCATCGCGGCGGCTCCAGGTGCGGCTTTTGATTTCCAGGAAGGCCCCTAAGGGCGGCTTTTGGACGTCGTCGATGTTGATGAAGAATTCCGTCTCCTGGAAGCGCACCTTCCAGCGCAGGCGGTCTTTTTCCACCACCCGCTCGTCGGCAGGCTGGAAGTATTCGCGGTAGAAGCGCAGGCTGTGGGTGGCCGAGGCCAGGTAGCGGCTGCGGCTGAGCACCACCGCGCCGGGGAAGGCGTCTTCGTGCGCCGGGCCGATGAGCGTCAGGCGGTAGCGCACCCGCGACACGCTGCCATCCGGCTCGACGAATTCGTCTTCCCGATAGCGCAGATAGCCCTGCTGCGGATCGTCGAAGGCGAAGTACACATCGTACTCGCGGTAGTGACGGCGGTAGAGGATTTCCAGCCCTTCGGCGCTTTCCACCACTTTGGCCAGCGCCGCGGGGTCGTCGATTTTGACCTTGAGTTGCACCTCGAAACTCTCGGCCTCGCTGGCTTCTTCGATAGCCACCAGTTTGGAAAGCACCGACTGCTCGCGCTGAATGAGGAAGGCATCCACTTTGTGGGCGTAATCGTCGGCCTGGGCCAGCAGTTCGGCTTCGTCCACGGTGAGCAGTTCACGGTTGCGCATCAGCCATTTCCCGTCCACCATCACATCGGTAACGTCAGTGGACTTGGCGGCATAGACCAGTTGGGCGTAGATGCCCTCGGGGTCGCGGCGGAAGCGGGGAGCGTTGTGCACGGGCGAGATGTCGATGAGGATGAAATCGGCGCGCTTGCCGGGTTCCAGGGAGCCGGTGAACTCGCCCATGTGGAGCGCCTGAGCACCCAGGCGGGTGGCCATGGCCCAGGCCTGTTTGGCGGGCAGCACGGTGGGGTCGCCGGTCGCGCCTTTAGCCAGCAGCGCGGCCAGCCGCACTTCCTCGAACATATCCAGGTCGTTGTTGGAAGCCGGGCCATCGGTGCCGATGCCCACATTCAGGCCGAGTTCCAGCATCTTGGCTACGGGTGCAATGCCGTCGGCCAGTTTGAGGTTGGAAGAGGGGTTGTGCGCCACGCCCACCCCCCAGTGTTCCAGGGTGTGCATTTCGCCAGTGTCAATGTGCACGCAATGGGCAGCCAGCACTTTGGCTTCAAACACCCCCTGCTTTTTCACATAAGGAATCACCGGCATATCGGCTTCGGCGCGCATGGTTTCCACTTCCTGGGCCGTTTCGGCCAGGTGGGTGTGGATGGGCACGTCGTATTCCAGCGCCAGGCGGGTCGCAGCGTGCCACATTTCGTCGGTGACGGTGTAAGGCGCGTGGGGGGCGATTGCCGGAATGACGAGGGGGTGGTCTTTCCAGCGGGCGATGAAGTCCCGGGCATATTCCAGCCCTTCTTCGTAAGAGCGGGCATCGGGCGAGGGGAATTTGAGGATGGTTTCCCCGGCCAGGGCGCGCAGCCCGGCCTCGGCGGTGGCTTTGGCGACTTCCTCTTCGAAGTAGTACATGTCGGCAAAGGCCGTGACGCCCGAGCGGATGAGTTCCGCGGTGGCAATTTTGGTGCCGAGATAGACGAATTCCGGCGAGACGAATTCGCGTTCCACCGGCATGATGTAGCCCAGCAGCCAGACATCCAGCCGCAGGTCGTCGGCGAGGCCGCGCAGCAGTGTCATGGGCACGTGGGTGTGGGCGTTGATCAGGCCGGGGGAAAGCACCTTGCCACCGCAGTTGTGGGTTTCGGTCGCGGTGTAAGCAGCGGTGATTTCGGCTTCCGGACCGACGGCCACAATGGTGTTGCCGCGCACGGCCACCGCGCCGGGTTCGTAAATGTGGAAGTCGGCATCCATCGTCAGCACGATGGCGTTGGTGAGTAACAGGTCAACGGTTTGTTGAGAAGGCATAAGTACCTCGATGAAAATGCGGGATGCGTAAGCGCAGGTGGGCTTATGAGAAATAGGCTATGGTTTTCGCCAGCGCCTCGGCCTGGCGCTCCATCTCGGCGCGGTCGTAGGCGTTGGTGGTGAACTGCATCAGGCGGGGCTGGGTGGCCTCGGCCACCGGGCAGAGGCCGGGGGCGAATTCCTGCCACTGGTAGTCGGCAAAGCGGCGGTTGCGGAAGGCAGGCTCCAGGTGGGTCAGCCGCCAGGCGCCGTAGAACGGCTCGCCGCCGAATTCCAGGAATTTGCGCCGGAAGTCGTGCCAGGTGATATCGTCGCGGTTGAGGCGGGCGACGAAAGTCCAGTAAGCATGGCCGTAGCCCTCGGGCACGGCCTGGGGCGTCAGCCAGTCGCAGCCTTCCAGGGCTTCGGCATAGAGGCGGGCAGATTCCTGCCGCCAGGCGACCAGTTCGTCCAGACGCTCCACCTGCTCTAACGCTACCGCGGCGCACAGTTCGGGCATGCGGTAGTTCCAGCCGATTTCCACATGGCGGGCATAGCCGGGATCCTGGATGTCTTCCTTGGAAATCTTGCCCTCGCCCGCGCCCACGGCGGCATAGCCCAGGCTGCCGAAGCGCCGCACGCGGTTGGCGAGGTCGGGGTCGTTGGTGATGACCATGCCGCCTTCGCCGCTGGTGGCGTGTTTGGAACTCTGGAAACTGAAACTTGCTGCGTGCCCTAAGGTACCCACCAGACGCCCTTTGTAAGTGCCCAGGAAGCACTCGGCGTCGTCTTCCAGCACGAAGAGGCCGTGCGCTTCGGCCAGCGCCATGATGGGGTCCATGTCGGGTGAAAGGCCGTAGATGGCGACCGGCATGATGGCCTTGGTGCGTTCGGTGATGCGCTCGGCGACGGAAGCCGGGGAAAGCGTCCACGTATCGGGGTCGATGTCGGCGAAAACGGGCACCGCCCCGGCGTGCAGCACGGCGAAGGAAGTGCTCGCCATGGTGAGCGGCGGGACGATAACTTCATCGCCCGGGCCAACGCCTGCCGCGGCCAGCGCGGCGTGCAGGGTGGCGGTGCCGTTGATGAAAGAGATGGCGTAGCCCACGCCAAAGCGCTCGGCGAAAGCGCGTTCCAGGCGTTTCATCATGCCGCCGCTTTTCGAGCCGCGAAACTCGGAGGCCAACACTTCGCAGACGTACTGGTAAGCACGGCTGCTGATGCGGTCAATCTTTTCGTTCATGGTTTTCCTCAAGTGAAAGGTTTGGCGGTTTAGGGCGCTGCCGCCCTCGCAGGGAAAGGCGGCAGGACGGAGCATGGGGCCAGCGCGTCGGCCCGTAAGGTGATTCATTATAACCCAGAAGGGTGCTGGCCGGTTCGGTGCGAGGTTTCGCACCGTCGCGGGGTCTTTGCAAGAGGAGGGGCCAGCGCGACACACAATTGTGGCTCTGGCTGCCTGGACACCCTGCACGGTGCGTTCCAGCAGGCGCGCCCCTAAAACCCGAGGGCTTTGAAGGGGTCTTCCGGCATGGCGGCGTGGGCGTCGCCCAGCAGGTCTTTCCAGAATTTGTCGTCGTAGCGTCGTGAGCGCACCGGCAGGGGAATGGGCACGCTCCACCCCAGCAGCAGTACTTCTTCTTTGGGTTGCAGGCGGGAAAGCATGCCGCGCAACTGGTCGCGGCCGGCCAGGCCGGAAAGCACGGCGCGGATGTCGTCTTCGTCGCCCAGCCACCCCGAAATGCGGGTGCCCAGTTGCGACATCACCTCGTCGTAGATTTGCGACGGGCGCTGGTCGATGATGAGCAGGGTGACGAAGTATTTGCGCATTTCGCGCGCGATGGTGCTGAAGGTGGTTTGGGCTGCCATTTCGCGGTTGAGCAGTTTGTGGGCTTCTTCGACCACCACCACCAGCGGGCGCGGGGGCGTTTTTTCCTTGCCGGTGCGGTAAGCGTCGGTGCGTTTGACCCAATGCTCGCGAATTTTGCGGGTCAGCAGGTTGGTGACCAGCAGGTAGTCGAGTTCGTTGTCGTAGTCGCCGAAGGAAAGGATGACATGCCGCCCGGCTTCCAGCGCGTCGATGATTTGGCGCAGCCCTTCGGTGGCGGCTTCTTCGACCAGATAGTCGCGCCCGAAAATGCGCCGCAGTTTGTCGTGCAGGGCTTTGGCGGCCATCTCGTTGACGCCCACCTCGTTAGCCCATGCCTCAACGCTGTCTGGGGCAGGGCGTTGCTTGATTTTGCCGTTTTCGTCCTCATACGTTTCTTTGGCCCCCACTTTCATCTTGCGGAAAGCCGTCAGCCACTTGTCGCCAAAAGAGCCGTAAAGGGCATCGAGGGTGGTGGCGGTGGTTTCTCGCAGGTTGAGGGAGCGGGCGAGCAGCAAAATGTCTTCGGGCAGGATGTCGCGCTCGGAAATCAGCAAGTCCAGGTCGGGGCGGTGCTCCCGGATGAGGGCGTTTTTCCCCAGGCCGACGACGAACACGCGGCTGCCGAACCTGGTTTGCAAACCGACGATGCGCTTGTTGGTGTCGGAGGCGACGTCGTCGTAGGCGTATTCGTTGTGCATGTCGAAAATCAGCGTGGCGGCGGCGTTGTGGTGAATCAGCCCGGCAAGCAGAATGCGGGTGAGGAACGATTTGCCGGTGCCCGTTGCACCAAACACCCCCGCCGAGCGCTGCACGAATTTGTCGAGGTTGATGCGCACCGGGTGCCCCTGCTCGCGGGTATAGCCGATGGTGAAGTTGCCGCGGAAGATCTCGTCAATATCGCCCTCGGTGGCGAGGCGGGTGGGGGCGAGGTGGGAAGGCACGGTTTTGATCGGCTTGGGGGTGGGGCGTTCCCGTAGCCCGGCTTCGACTTCTTGCCAAAAGCGTTCATACTCGGTAGATTCAGGCGGCGGCCCCGCTTCCAGCATGAGCACGGGGTGCACGGCGAGGTTGGTGTAAAGTGCCTGTTCTTGCAGCATGTTGGCCAGAGCGGGGGTGAAGCGCTCTTGCAATTGCTCGTCGGCAAAGCGCTCGTTGGTCGCTGCCAGGCGGAGGTCGGTCACCAGGCCGTAGAAAAAGTAGTTGCCGCTTTCCATCACGACGAAAGCGCCTTCTTGCAGTTGCTGGGGGGGCACCGTCAGCCGCACCACCAGCCCTTCTTGCAGGCTGCCGCCTACGACATAGCCGATTTTCTCCTCGTCGGCATGGGTCATGGTTCCGCTCCTTACAGAGAAGTCGTGGTGAACGCGAAGGGGCTTGCCCCGGAAAGCACAAGCCGCTGGCTGTTAGCCAACGCCCAGGTTGCGCAGTTCGGCCATCACCTGGTCACGATGGCGGAATTGCACCGTGCGCATGCCCAGGGCATGGGCGGCGTGGACGTTTTCCAGCCGGTCGTCGACGAACACGGCTTCGGCGGGCTCGACGTCCAGGCGTTCCAGAATCAAGCGGTAGATGGCCGGGTCGGGCTTCATCAGGTGCTCTTCGGCGGAAATCACCATGGCGTCGAAAGCGTCGGCGATGCCCACGCGGTGCAGCAGGTCGCGCAGGTCGCTCCAGGCGTTGGAAAGCAACCCGGTGCGATAGCGGCGTTTGCGTTGCCGCAGCCAGTCGGCCAGGTCGGTGTCGATGCGGATGCCTTCCCAAAAGCGTTGGGCCAGCCATTCACCTTTTTCGGGGGGCAGCCCCCACTGCTGGGCCAAGGTTGCCCAGAGTTCCTGGGGCGAAATTTCTCCCCGCTGGGCGGCCAGGCTCAGCGGGCCAACGAAGATTTCCCGTTGCAGGGTGTCTACCGAAATGCCGAGTTCCTGCGCCAGTTGCTCGTGCACCGCGGGGTCGCCGGGGTGTAAGAGCACACCACCGAAATCCAGAATGATGGCGCGAATGGTGGGGATGTTCATAGTGCGGTCTCCTCTGTGGTTTGTCCGTCGGCTTCCCCTTGGGCGAAGTAATAGCCGCGGATGAAGCCGCGGGCCCGCTCGGTGAGGGGGTAGGCCTGCTGGAGGGTTTCCCAGAATTTGGCGCTGTGGCCCTCTTCCGGCAGCAGCAGATGGACGAATTCGTGCGCGATGATATAGTCTACCACCCAGGGGGGCCAGTTCTGGATGCGGTCAGAAATGCGGATGTGCCCGTGGGTGTTGCCGCCCAGGGTCACGCTGCCCAGCCGCTGGCGCATGTTCCCCACCCAGCGGATGGCAACCCACGGCACTTTGCCGCCGAAGTATTTGCGGTTGACCGTTTGTGCCCGTCGGGCCAGCGCCTCGTCGGTGCGGCGGGCGGCTTTTTCCGCCAGTTGTGCCAGGTCGGCTTCCAACTGTTCGAGAAGGCGAGGGACTTCTCGCCAGGGCAAGTAAAAAGGAAGGCGCAGCACAATGCGGCCGTTGGCGTGCTGTTGCCACCGCACGCTGCGCTTCAGCCGCCGGTCGCGGCGAATTTCGACTTCTACTTCGCGCTGCAGGCGAGGGTCGAAAACCGAGAAATGCCGCTGGGGGGATGCCATGCCTTTATCGTAACCCAAAACCGCCGCAAAAGCCAGCCGCACGGGAGCACTCAAATGTTGTAAAAAAGGAGTCCTCTGGTATAACAGAGATAAACGCATCATCTATCTCTCACCAAAGGACTCCCAAATGAAGTCTACCACAGACCGCATCACCCAAATCAAAGACCTCATCGTTGCTGAACTTCTCTCCCAAATGGAGGCTGAAGAAATCTCACCCCAAGGCCTTGAAACGGCGATTC